>NZ_NIQC01000007.1 GCF_002216005.1 Natranaerobius trueperi | reverse complement strand
GCTTTTCTCTCTTTCCATTTCGACTATTTGTAGTTTCCTTTTCTCGGTAATCATACTTTGAGTAACCCAGTTCATGATCAAGTTCACTTTCTAGCATTTCTTCTATTAGTTCACCAAATTGCTCCTTCAAAACTTCTTGAATATCATTTACATCTTTTAGTTTACCTTGTTTCATCATTTCTCTTACTTGCTTTTTGTCTATCAAATTCATAACGGTGCAAACCTCTTATTCTATTTTTATTATACATCATTTCGGAAGGTTTACACCGTTTATTTTACACTCTCGTATAATTTACATTTTATGTTAGCCTGAAATACTCGGCCCTTCTTGAATAATACCTGATAAAAAACTTTTACGATGTACACAACAAGGTCCGTGAGCTTTAATGGCTTCACGATGCTCTTTTGTTCCATAACCTTTATTACTTTTAAAATTATATTGAGGGTATTTATTATGTAAATCATCCATCAGTCTATCTCTATAAACTTTTGCTATAATACTAGCGGCAGCTATGGATGCAACTTTTTGATCACCTTGCGGCACATATTTTCCGATATTATCCAGTGTTGGTGGGACAAAATTACCGTCAACAAGAGCCAAATCAATTTCCTCATTTAAATTATTATAAGCTCTTGTCATGCTAATAACTAGAGCATTTTGAATATTAAGTTTATCTATTTCTTCTGGTGTAGAAGTTCCTAACGCATATTTTATACCTGAAGAAGACGTCAACTCATTATATATTTTTTCTCTTTCATTATTAGTCAAACTTTTAGAGTCGTTAAGCTTTATTATGCGATTAAAATCAAAATCGTGTTGTAAACTTGCAATACACGAAACAACTGGTCCAGCTATTGGGCCTCTACCAACTTCATCTATACCTGCAACTCTTTTAGCGTTATTTTCTCTTGCCAAGTTAAGCTGATTTGATAAAAGAGATTCTAAATGTGCTTTATTTTTCTCTTCAGCAATTAGTCTATTCCGCAACCTTTTCTTAAGATCCTGAACACCTTTTCTTTTATCATTCTCAATAGCATGAACTAATTCCCATGAAGGTTTGTTCATACACATTTCTTTAATTTTTTTAATAGACAGGTCTTCCAAATTACAAAAATCCATCACTAATACCTCTTTCTTGTTCAAGTTTACTCTATAACACCTAACTGATCTAAAGGCCAAAAAACAAAAAATGCTTTTCCTTTAATTTGCTCTTCATGTATAAATCCTACTGATGGTGATCTACTATCCATACTATTATTCCTATTGTCGCCAAGAACAAAATACTTCTCATCAGGGATTTTTTCGGGACCATAGTTATCATTAACTTTTTTAGTTTGATAATTTTCTTTTACTCGATCACCATTAATATAAACATTTCCATCAGCAATCTCAATTTTTTCTCCAGGTAACCCTACAACTCGCTTTATAAAGTCCTTATCTTCATCATACTCAAATACTATAATGTCCTCTCTATCTGGGTCATCCAATCTATAAATAAATTTATTGACTACTAATCGTTGAGAGTCTGCCAAGGTTGGCGACATCGATTGTCCTTCAACTAAAAAAATCTCTACGACAAAAAATCTAATAAGGAAAGCTAAAACAACAGCCACCAATAATGATTTGACCCATTCAAAAATTTCTCTTAAAAATTTTTCCATAGAGCACGCCTCCATATCCAAGAAAAGGGACTGTAATCACAGCCCCTTTTTTAACTAACGAATTTCTTTGATTCTTGCAGACTTTCCTGTACGATTGCGAAGGAAATATAACTTAGATCTTCTAACTTTACCTCTTCGTCTAACTTCAATCTTTGCTAGACGTGGAGAATGAATAGGAAAAGTTCTTTCAACACCAACACCAAAACTAGTTCTTCTTACGGTAAAAGTTTCTCTAAGACCTGAGCCTTGCCTTTTGATTACAATACCTTCAAAAGGCTGTTGTCGTTCCCTTTGACCTTCTACAACCTTAACGAATACTCGTACTGTATCCCCAGGCTTAAAGTTAGGAAGGTCGCTTTTCATTTGTTTTTCTTCAATCTGTCTAATTACGTTCAATGTCACTTACCTCCTTCTTTAGGCGTTCTTAACGGTTTGGCCGCCAGAGGACCACCTTAATATAACAAAATAATTATAGCATAGCGCCCTTTTCTTGACAATATTTTATATGTTATCTTGTTGTTTTAATTCTTCAAGAAGCTTTTTTTCAAAATCATTTAATTTTACATTCTCTAGAAGATCTGGTCGTCTTGTAAGTGTTCGTTTTAAACTTTCTTTTTTCCTCCAACGATCTATTTGAGCATGATTACCTGAAAGTAACACTTTAGGTACATCAGTTCCTCTAAAAATAGCCGGACGCGTATAATGAGGATGTTCAAGTAAATAGTCATTAAATGAGTCAGCTTGTGCTGAAGCTTCATCACCTAATACACCGGGTAATAATCTAACGACGGAATCCATTATTACCATAGCTGGTAACTCTCCACCAGTGAGCACAAAATCTCCAATCGATAGTTCTTCATCAACTAAATTGTCCCTCACTCGCTCATCTACACCCTCATAATGACCACACAAAATTGTTATTCTATCTAACTGTGATAATTCTTGTGCTTTTTTTTGGGAATATTTTTTTCCTTGTGGTGTCATAAATATAGTTTTTTGATCTCTGAAATACCCAGGGGTTTTATTTAGTTCATCAAAAACATTAAATATAGGTTCTGGTTTCATAACCATACCTGCACCACCGCCATATGGATAATCATCTACTTTATTGTGCTTGTCATTAGAATGATCACGAATATCTATTAGATTCACCTGTATATGGTCCTTGGAGATAGCTCTTTTTAAAATGCTTGATCCTAAAACACCATAAAACATACTAGGAAATAAAGTTAGGATATCTATTTTCATAATTATTCCTCCTCCAAGAGACCTTCAGGTAAATCTACAACTATGATACCAGCGTGTAGATCGACATCTTTTACTACTTGTTGAATTGCAGGTATCAAAACTTGATTATCATCATCTGATACTTCATAAACATCATTTCCACCTGTTTGAAAAATTTCAGTTATTGTTCCGAGAGGAGTGTCATCAACTGTTATAACATTTAACCCTTTTATCTGATCATAGTAAAATTCACCTTCAGGTAGTTGAGGGCGTTCATTTCTAGGAATCTTTATATAAAAGTTTTTAAATTGTTCTACATCATTGATATTATTCCATTCCTTAAATTTAACAATTTCTTTGTTCTTGTGCAAAAACGATGACTCGATATGAGCTTTAAAAGTTTCTAGCTCTTCACCTACCAAATATACCCTATCTAGTTGATTAAATCTATCACGGATATCAGTTAAAGAAATTACTTTAACTTGTCCTTTAACTCCATGAGTCCCTACAATCTGACCTACTGAAATCAAATCATGTGTCGGGTTCATATTATCCCCCCGAAGTTAGAAATAGAACTAGTCACTGATTATTGAATGATTTCAACCAGCACTCGTTTGTTCTCTCTAATGGCGGCAGCGCTCACAACAGTTCTAATAGCTTTGGCTATCCTTCCCTGTTTTCCAATAACTTTACCCATATCTTCTGGATTCACTTTAAGTTCAAGGACCATAGATTTATTCCCTTCAACTTCATTAACAATTACATCATCAGGGTAATCAACTATCGACTTGGCGATATACTCTACAAGCTCTTTCAACTTAAGCGCCTCCTTCAGATAATTAGTTTATTACCCCAGCTTGTGCTAAAAGAGATCGAACTTTTTGTGAAGGTTTAGCACCTTCGGATAGCCATTTTTTAGCTTTCTCTTCATCAATTTTAAGAGTAACTGGTTCAGTTCTCGGGTTATAATGTCCCAACTCTTCAATAAACTTACCATCTCTCGGAGCTCTTCCATCTGCTACTACAATTCGATAAGATGGCTGTCTTTTTGCTCCCATTCTTTTAAGTCTCATTCTTACTGCCATTTCTGTCACCTCCTTAAATAAGTTCTGGATTTAATTGTTTACTTTTTATGACATAAAGGGGAGGTTCCCCATACCTGGCAACTTCTTCTTTTTACCAGATTTATTCATTTTGCCCATCTGTTTCATCATCTTTTTCATCTGTTCAAACTGTTTCAATAATTTGTTAACATCTTGAACTCTTGTTCCACTACCATGAGCTATTCTCTTTTTCCTACTACTATTAATAACCTCTGGATAAGTACGTTCTTCTTTAGTCATTGACTGAATAATAGCTTCAACTTTAACAAGTTCTTTTTCATCTAATGACATATCTTTTAACTTTTTATTACCAGACATACCTGGTATCATATCAAAAATCTGATCTAGTGGTCCCATACTCTTTATTTGTTGTAATTGTTCAAGGAAATCTTCAAAAGTAAAAGTCTGACTCTTTATTTTTTTCTCAAGTTCTTGAGCTTTTTGTTGGTCCATAGAAGTTTCTGCTTTTTCAATCAATGACATTACGTCACCCATACCTAATATTCTTGATGACAATCTATCTGGATGAAAAACTTCTAATTCTTCTACTTTCTCTCCTGTTCCAATAAATTTAATTGGTTTACCAGTTACTTTCTTAACTGACAAAGCAGCTCCACCACGAGTGTCACCGTCTAACTTTGTCATAATAATACCTGACAAAGCTAGGTCTTCATTAAATCTATCAGCTACATTGACAGCATCTTGACCTGTCATAGCATCAACTACTAATAAAATTTCATGGGGTGATATTTTTTCCTCTACTTGTTTCAGTTCAGTCATTAAATCCTCATCTACGTGTAATCGTCCAGCTGTATCAACTATTACCACATCACGTTGATTCTTTTTAGCATGTTCTATTGCACCTTTAGCTATATCAGCAGGATGTTGCTTGTCACCCATACTAAACACTGGTACTTCTATCTGATCACCAAGAACGTGTAGCTGTTTAATAGCTGCGGGTCTTTGTGTATCACATGCAACTAAAAGTGGATGTTTATTATCTTTTTTAAACTTATTAGCTAACTTTGCAGCAGCTGTTGTCTTACCTGTACCTTGTAATCCTGCAAGCATAATTACAGTAGGTGGTTTATCTGAAAAGTTAAGTTCAGTGGCCTCTCCACCCATTAATTCAGTAAGCTCATCCCGTACAATCTTTATCACCTGTTGACCAGGGGTCAAACTTTCTAAAACTTCTTCACCTATAGCTCTTTCTTTAACTTTATTGACAAACTCTTTAACTACTTTGTAGTTAACATCAGCTTCTAGTAAAGCTAGACGAACTTCTCGCATTGCTTCTTTTACATCTTTTTCATTTACTTTTCCTTTACCTTTCAGTTTCCCCAAAGTGTTTTGGAGTTTTTCTGATAGCCTAGATAGCATTATCATCACCCCTTATTAATTCATCCAATATATCGAGACACTCCTTATGAGAACGTTCATTTTCGGGCAGTTCAAGCATCTTTTTCAACTTTTTTAGTTTGTTTTGTCGTAAAGTAAAGTTCTTAACTAAACCGAGTTTATGTTCATATTCTGTTAATAATTCTTCCCCACGTTGTAATAAATCATATACCCCTTGACGACTAATTTTTTCAAGATCAGAAATTTCTCCTAAGGATAAGTCCTCATAATAGTATAATTTAAAGATATCTTTTTGTCTATCTGTTAATAGTTCTCCATAAAAGTCAAACAACAATACCAAATGCGTAGTTTTTTCTAACATATTTACTCACCTAAATTTTGTTATTGTCAAGTCAGATCACTTTACGGATATATTCTACATAAAAAAGACTCCCATGTCAATAATAAGGGGTTCAATTTTGAAGTTGAAATTTCAAAATCACAAGCAAATTCACACTAAAATTCACATGACAAATCACAAATTTTTCACATTAAAAAAAAGCAGTTCTCTTTATCAAAATTAGAACTGCCCATTATCTCTAAGGCACATAAATCGGAGAATTCGTAACGAAGAAAAACCATATCATTGATTTTCCCTTTCTTTAAAATTGTTCATAATACGAATACTCTACGTCTACATTCCTTTCTTCCACCTCTTTTATTATCTCTTTTGCTCCACTATCTTCTTCAAGTTTAAATTTAAGAGACAGTTCTTTCAGGTTTTCCAACTCTTGTAGCGGTGAAATATCGCTAATTGTATATCCATCCGACAAGCGGGATTGAGCAGGTTCTCCAAACATATCAAGATTTAAGATCCTAAGTTGAATCAGATCTTTTAAAGGTGAAACATCCTGCACTTTAGTTTGCCTTAAATTAAGTTCTTTCAGCTTATCTAAAGATGAAAGGGGAGAAACATCGCTAACAGGAATATGTTCAGCCCGGAGTATTTTCAAGTTATTAAGGTCTTTCAATGGTGATAAATCGCTGATTTCGTTTTTATACAATTGAAGCTCTTCTAAATTCTCTAAATCAGCTAATGCTTCTATATTTTTGATATCATCGGTTTTTATTAACTGTAGCTTTTGTAAATTTCTTAGGTTTGATAAAAAATCAATATCTTCAATTTTATAACCTACTATTCTTAGTTCTTCCAAGCCTTACAACTTTGAAATTGGGGTAAAATCTTCAATGCTATCAGAACCCACTAAATTTATTCCTAGTTCTATATCATTTAATGGTTTAAGAGAGTAAAGGTCTTCGGGGTCATCAACAGAAGTAACCAACTTATTAATTTCATTAAAAACTGACAGATCGTCTGGTACCTGTTCAAGAGATATGGTCAGTTCCAATTCATTTATGGTTTTCAAAGGAGAGTAATTTGAAATATCATTGTATAATACATCCAACTCTTTTAGTTTATCCTTTCCTTTTAGAGGCGATATGTCAGTAACTTCGTTGTTTCTTATATTAAGTTTTCTTAATTCTTCTAGTTCCTTTAAAGGAGAAAGATCGCTAACATCATTTGCAGTTATATTAAGTGTTTCTAAGTTATTTGCATACTGCAAGCCTTCTAAACTTGAAATATTTTCGTTTCTAGCTCTAAGGGTTTTTAGATCCTTTAAATCTTCTTTTATAAACTTTCCTTGTATTTCTAGTTCATCACGGATTGCCTCTTTCAAATTTTCGTCTAAAATTTCACGGAAATTAGCAACAACCTCTGTATCTTCATCAATTTCAAATTCAAAAGATTTTTCATCTTTCTCTTTTCCATCTTTTCCCATTTTAGAAATTAATAGCCTTCCTTTGGTTCAGCTTCTACTGTAACTTCTTCACCTTCTTCATAAGTTCCTTCACCTTCGATTTCTCCAGCTTCTTCAGTATCAGTTTGTACCACTACTTCGTATTTGTTTAAATCATTTTTATCTTGTTCATTTTCTGCTTCTTCCTCTGAAGTACAACCTACCATAAAAACTGTTAGAGTTGTTAAGCTTATTACTATTATTAAATAAGCTAATTTTCTTCCTGACATTTTTACCACCTCTCTCTTTTAAATCTTCAAACAATATGCTCTTTAGAAGAGGTACATAAAATATCTTTAGTTCACTAAATATTAACCTCAAATTAATTATACAGTATCTCGAAATATTGTTAAAAAACTTGTAGTTAATAAAATTTTTAGCATATTTTTCACAATAAAAATCACACCCACATTCACAACAGGAATATTTATTTACATATATGAATATAGGTGTGAAAATCATGTGATTTTTGATTATTAATGACAGAGAAAACTCACTGTGATAAATGCTATGAATTTTGGTATGAAAAACGGTGTGATTGACCTGTTTTCAACTCTAAAATGGACCCCCTTAATGTCAATAAGGGGCCTAATTCTCTGTTAAATCTTCTGAATTACTAAACAGAGCATCAACAAATTGTTCAGAAACAAAATCTTGTAAGTCATTTATACCCTCACCAACCCCAATATATTTGATTGGTAGTTTCAATTCATCAGCAAGCGCTAAGACTATCCCACCTTTTGCTGTACCATCTAATTTTGTAAGCACAATACCTGATACAGGTGTCACTTCTGAGAAAAGTTTAGCCTGGTTTAGTGCATTTTGCCCTGTAGTAGCATCTAAAACAAGTAATACTTCATGAGGTGGATGTCCTAGTTCTCTATCAATCACACGTGATATTTTATTTAGTTCATCCATCAGATTTTTTTTGTTATGGAGTCTTCCAGCGGTATCACAAATCAAATGATCAACCTTCCTTGCTCTAGCTGCTTGCAGTCCATCATAGACAACTGCAGCTGGATCAGAGCCTTCCTGGTGCCTAATCACATCAACACCTACTCTATCTCCCCAAATTTTTAGCTGATCTATTGCTGCTGCTCTAAATGTGTCTGCTGCAGCTAATAAAACCTTCTGATCGTTTTGTTTATATCTATTTGCAAGTTTTCCTATAGAAGTTGTTTTCCCAGCACCATTAACCCCTACAATTAATGTAACCTTCAAAGAGTCATCTACTTCTCTTTCATCTGAATCAAAATGTAACATATTTAACACTTCTTCTTTTAAGATTTCATCGACATCTTGTGGATCTTTTATCTTCTCTTCATTAATTCTTTCTTTTATTTGTTCAACAATTTTCATTGTAGTATCAACACCAACATCCGCACCGATTAAAATATCCTCTAGTTCTTCGAAAAATTCTTCGTCTATAGAGCTACTACTAGAAAATAAATTGGTTATTTGTGATACAAAACCTTTTCTAGTTTTTTTTAAACCTTCTTTTATTTTAGAAAAAATACCCATTATTTGGCCACTCCTTTTAAGCAGATTCTGTAACATCATTATAATCATCTAGTTTAACAGAGATAAGTTGACTAACACCTGGATTTGACATAGTTATACCATAAAACCTATCAGCAGCTAACATAGTTGTTTTTCTATGTGTAATTATAATGAACTGTGTTTTTTGAGAATAGTTAGAAAAGAACTCAGTTAAAATTTCTAAATTCTTTTCGTCTAATGATGCATCAACTTCGTCTAATATACAAAATGGTGTAGGTTTAATTTCATGTACAGCAAATAATAAAGCTATTACTGTTAATGCTCTTTCCCCACCTGATAGTAATGAAAGGTTTTGCTTTTTCTTACCAGGAGGTTTAGCAATTATATCAATACCCGTATTTAATAAATTACTCTCATCAGTATATTGTAACTGTGCACTACCACCATGATAAACTTCTTTAAAAACACGATCAAACACTTTATTAATTTGATCAACAGTTTTTGAGAATTTTTCTATCATTGTACTATCAATTTCAGACAAAACTCTTTTTAAAGAGTCCTCTGCTTTTAACAGATCTTGTTGTTGTCCTTGTAAAAATTCTAACCTTTCTTCTAGTCGTTCATATTCTTCAATTGCCCCTACATTAACAGAACCGAGTTCTTTTATTTGTTTTTGTAATTTTGCTATGTTTTTTTCATGAGCTTTAAAATCCTCTATAGGTTTTTTATATTTAAACGCTTGTTCGTAATCAAGCTCATACTGTTCATTTAATCTTTCTAATATACTTTCTAATTCAGTTTCTACCCTACTTTTTTTCATCTTAATTTGAGATAATTCCTTCTCAAGACTCTTTTCTTTCTGAGCATACTTTTTATGATCATCTTCCTTTTCTTGTAATTGATATCTAACCTCTTCTCTTTGCTTTTTAAGATTATCAAGTGTATAAGAAATCTGCTCTTGCTTATCTAAAAGGTTTTGCCGTCTATTTTTATTTTCTATCTTTTCTTTTTCAGTCTTTTTTAGTTTCTCATCAATTTCTTCAATTTTAGTTAATGTTTCAGGTAACTTTTTATCTTTATAGTTATTAATAAAAACTTCTAGCTCTTGTTTTTCCTCAGTAGTTTTTTTGAGTCGTTCATCTAGTTTACCCAAATCTACTTGTAATGATAATTTACGTTCATTCATTTTATCATACTCTTTTTGCTCTTCATCATGGTTATCACTTATATCTTCTATATATTGCTTAAGTTTGGTTTTGTTATTTTCTAAGGAGTCAATCTTTCTAGAGCTTTGAGCTAGTTGTTCTTCAATTGAGCTCAACTCATTTCTTTTACCTTTTATTTTTAACTCAATTACTTCTTTTTCCTCTTCTAACCTATCCTTTTCTTGATTAATTCGTTCTAAATCTTTCTTTATCTCTCGATATTCTAAGTCTAATTGATGCCTTTCAGATAATAAGTTTTCCAAAGTAGATTTCTTTTGTTTCAATTTTTCGCTAGTTTGCACTTTTTCACTATGAATAGTTGTTAGTTCTTTATTTAGATCATTTATTTTCTTTTGTATCGTAGACTTATTATTATCTTTTTTAAGTAAGCTATTACTATTATTAGAATTCTGTTTTAGACTACCACCTACCATTGCTCCGCCTGGTAGAATAATTTCACCTTCAATTGTAACGAGTTTTAAAGAATACTTTAAATCACGAGCTAAAGCTAGACCTATATCCATTGATGGGACAATAACTACACGTCCTAATAAGTATTTAGCTACAACTTGGTAGCGTTCATCCATAGATATTAGATCAGAAGCAATACCATGAACTGAGTGTTTAGAAATAATTTTTGATTGTTTTTCATTAATAGTTCTCGAACTTAAATTATCTAATGGTAAACATGTAGCTCGTCCTAACTTTTTATTTTTTAGATATTCAAGAACATCTTTAGCAGTCTTGTCTGTATCAGTCACTATATTCTGTAAAGCTCTTCCTAGAGATATCTCAATAGCCTTCATATAAGGTTCATCTACTGAGATTAACTGCGAAACTGTACCTTTAACCCCTCCCCATATTTTGGGGTTTTGTTTTTTTAATTTCAAAATAGTTCTTATTCCTTGTGAAAAACCATCTGAATCATAAAATTCATCCATCATTTCTAAACGTGATTTATATTGTTGTAATGAGTTTTTCTTTTCATTTTCTTGTTTATGTAATTTATCTTCATTTTTTTCTAGTTCAGTAACTTCTGTTTTTAATGTAGTCAATTTTGTAACAAGTTCATCCATTCGATTTTGAATACTATCATTTTTTTCTTGACTTGCTTGCATTTGATTATTCAAGGTTGTACTATATTGAGATTTACTATTTAAGTCATCGTTTAGTTCTTCAATTTCAGCGCTCAGCCGTTCTTTATCTTTCAATAGATTACTATAACTAGATTTTTCTTGCTGAATTTTATTAATAATTTCAATCAAATTTCCTTTAGCTTCTTCTATATTTTGAGTATTTCGAGACATTTGTTCTAGTTCAGTTTTTAACTTTCTGAGTTTCTCTGTCAAGCTATCTTTTTGTTCTAACAATGTTTGATATTGTTTAGTTATCTGATTGTATTTATCTTCAGCTTTTTTAATTTCTTCTGTAACTTGGCTACGTTCTTCAATTAATCTCGTTTTTTCATTGGTAAGATTCTCTGTTCTTTCACCAAGTATTTTTTCTTCTCCTTGATTTTTTTCTAATTCAGTAACAACTGACACATTTTCTTGTTGATAATACTCTAAATTCTTTTCCAAATCAACAAGATTCTTTTTCGTAGATTCTAGTTCACTTTCTACAGCTCTTAAAGCAGTAGTAATTTCTTGCAAATTTGTTTCTAATCTTTTTTGATTATTATCAAATTTATACCAACTAGACTTCTTTTCTTCTATCCTATGAGCTAATAAATTTACCTCTAACAGCTTTAATTCTTCAACTAATTCTTTATACTTTTTCGCTTTTTGACCTTGTTCTCTCAAAGAAGGTAATTGATAATTCAATTCTTCTATTATATCTGATACTCTAGCTAAGTTTCCTTTAGTATCATCTAGTCGTTTTAGTGCCTCTTTCTTTCTTGTCTTATGTTTTAAAATTCCCGATGCTTCTTCAAATAAATATCTTCTTTCTTCAGGAGAAGCAGATAAAATTTTATCAATTTCACCTTGGCTTATAATTGAATATGTATCTTTTCCTATACCAGTATCCATAAATGTCTCTAAAATATCTTTTAGACGACAAGGTGTTTTGTTAATGAAATATTCACTGTCACCACTGCGATAAAACTTTCTTTTGACAGTTATCTCCTCATAGTCGAGATCTAAAACACCAGTTGAATTATCTAAAGTAATTGATACTTCAGCCATATTCATGGGTCTTTTTGCCTGTGTTCCGGAAAAAACAAAATCTTCCATCTTCTCTCCTCTTAAAGGTTTTGTGCGTTGTTCACCTAAAACCCATCGTATGGCGTCACTTATATTACTTTTTCCACATCCGTTTGGCCCAACTATTGCAGTTATACCTTTTGAAAAATCAAATGTTGTTTTATTTGGGAATGATTTGAATCCGAATAATTCAAGTTTTTTTAACAAGGTATTTTCCTCCTTCAACAGGCAACAAAATACCTGCTTGTTTGAAACAAGCAGGTATCGAAAATTGAAACAGGTGTAAATTAATCCTAGTTACTCATTAAAACCTTGGTTCTAGATGAAATTTAATAGCAGTTCTCTCTTCACCATCAATTTCAATTTCACTAAAGGCAGGAATACAAATAAGATCAATACCATTAGGTGAAACAAAACCACGAGCAATAGCAATTGCTTTTACTGCCTGATTTATTGCCCCTGCTCCAACACATTGCATCTCAGCAGAACCATTTTCTCTAATTATAGCAGATATTGCTCCAGCTACTGACTTGGGTTCTGATTTTGTAGATACTTTTAGTACTTCCATTGTTAAGAATTTTCCCCCTTCTATATGTTTTTAATTGTTCTATTACAAATTTATACTTTTCCTCACTCTATATATACTATCTTTAATCTGTAATTCCTTCTAAATTAATAAATATTTTATTCATCTGTCAACTTATTCAAAGCTGTATGTGCAGCATTTTGTTCAGCTACTTTTTTACTTTTTCCTTTACCTCTTCCAATTAATTTCTCATCAAGATAAACTTCAGCGATAAACTGTTTATCATGATCTGGTCCAACTTCGTCAACAATGTGGTACTGAGGAATTTGACTAAATTTTTCTTGTGTTAACTCTTGAACAACTGTTTTATAATCACCAATGTGTTTATTAGATATATCTGAAATTTGATCCTGAAAAAGTTGATAAATTACTGTTTTTGTACTGTCATAACCTTGTGAAAGAAAGACGGCACCAAGCACTGCTTCTACAGTATCTGCTAAAATAGAGGGACGTTTTCGCCCCCCTGTATTTTCTTCACCTTTACCGAGTCGTAAATATAAACCTAATTCAAGTTTATGAGCAATTTTTACTAAAGAAGGCTCACATACAAGTTCAGCACGAATTTTTGTAAGTTCACCTTCTGGTAATTCACTGTGTTTTTTATATAAAGCTTCACTAATTGCTAGTTCTAGTACCGCATCTCCCAAAAATTCTAATCTTTCATTGTGGATGACAGATTTTCTTTGTTCATGTGCATACGAAGTATGAGTCACAGCTTGTAGTAGTAAAGAATCGTCTACTTCTATCTCTAAATTTTCTCTAAGATTATTGACACTGTAATGTTCTACTGCCATTGTGCCATCCCCTTTATTTCTCAAAAGATTTGAATACTAAACTAGCATTTGTGCCACCAAAACCAAAGTTATTTACTAATGCCCCCGAAATGTCCATAGAACGTCCTTTATTTGGTACATAATCTAGATCTAAGTCTGGGTCTTGATTTTCTAAGTTAATAGTAGGATGAATATATCTTTTTTCCATTGAAAGTACTGTAGCAATACTTTCAATTCCTCCAGCTGCACCTAATAAATGACCTGTCATCGACTTAGTAGAATTAACCGCTAGACTGCTTGCATGATCCGAAAAAACCTCTTTAATAGCATTGGTTTCTAGGCGATCATTGTAGTGTGTAGATGTACCATGTGCATTAACATACTGAATATCTGTTTTTGAAATGTTCGCATCTTCAATAGCCTCTTCCATACATGCAATTGCACCTTTAGACTCTGGACAAGGAGCAGTCATATGATGTGCATCTCCTGTCATACCAAATCCAGAAACTTCAGCGTAAATAGGAGCTCCTCTTTCTTTTGCATGATCAAGAGTCTCTAATATAAGAATACCAGCACCTTCTCCCATAACAAATCCATCACGATCTTTATCAAAAGGTCTACTAGCTTTTTCTGGTTCGTCATTCCTAGTAGACAAGGCTTTCATAGCGCCAAACCCAGCGATTGCAAGAGGACTTATAGTCGCTTCGGCTCCTCCAGTGATCATAACATCTGCTTTTCCACGTCTTAATAGTTCTAAAGCCTCTCCAATTGCATGAGCTGCTGTAGCACATGCAGTAACTAATGTTAAGTTCGGACCTCTTGCTCCTAAGTCTATCGAAACTTTACCTGATGCCATATTAGCTATCATCATTGGGATAAAAAATGGACTAACTCTTTTGGGACCTTTTTCTATTAGTTTTCTATGGTTCTCTTCTAATGTTGTTAATCCACCAATCCCTGACCCAATAGATATTCCAACTTTTTCTGAATTTTCATCTGAAATCTCTAAGTTTGCATCTTCTGCTGCCATTTGACTAGCAGCAGAAGCAAATTGTACAAACCTATCCATTCTTTTTGCTTCTTTTTTAGGGATAAAATCTGTTGGTTCAAAATCATTTACTTCGGCAGCTATCTTTGTTGAATGCTCTTCCGGATTAAAAGCTTTAATGTGACTAACACCACTTTTTCCCGTTTCTAAACTCTTCCAAAATTCTTTCTTTCCAATTCCTATGGGGCTAACAACTCCTACCCCAGTAACTACAACTCTATTCATATATATTCACCTTCTTTCACAAGAAGTTTTATAGTCCTTTATTTTAATAATTGTAGAAGAAAGTCCCAATTAGGGACTTTCTTTTACAATTATTTGTTTTTTTCGATGTAATTAACAACATCACTAACAGTACCCATTTTTTCTGCTTCCTCATCTGAAATTTCCATATCAAACTCTTCTTCAAGTGCCATAATAAGCTCTACAATATCCAATGAGTCAGCTTCTAAATCTTCAGTAAAGTCAGCTTCCATAGTCACTTGGTCTTCATCTACCCCAAGTTGATCTACAACTATTTCTTTTACTTTATCAAAGTTCGCCACGTTGTCACCTCCTCTCAAATAAACTAAGCTATTATAATAAAAATTATTACATTGCCATACCACCGTCAACACTAAGAACTTGCCCAGTCATATATGTAGCGTCTTCTACTAGAAATAAAACAGTCTTTGCTACTTCTTCTGCCTCTCCATAACGATTCAAAGGTATTTGATTAAGTAACTCATCTTTTACTTTTTCAGAAAGCTGTTTTGTCATATCTGTATCTATAAATCCGGGTGCCACAGCATTTATTCTAACACCCCTAGGAGCAAATTCACGAGCTAGTGATTTAGTAAATCCAATAACCCCAGCCTTACTTGCAGAGTAATTAGCTTGACCTGGGTTACCCATAACACCTGCTACTGAGGACATGTTAATAATACTACCAGATTTATTTTTCATCATCATCCTAGAAAATACTTTACTACAATTATAAACTCCTTTCAAATTAACATCAATTACTTTTTGAAAGTCTTGTTCACTCATTCTCAAAAATAATTTGTCTTTTGTAATACCTGCATTATTTATTAATACGTCAACTGTCCCAAATTCCTCAGAAACAAAATCTGCCATTTTTTGTACAGCTTCAAAATCATCCACAGAAGCTTGAAAACACTCTGCCCTTTGACCGATTTCTTCAACTTCTTTTTTAACTTCATAAGATGCGTCTGAATTAGAAGCATAATTAATAATCACATCATAACCTGCCTTTGCTAAAGTCAAAGTTATTTCACGTCCAATCCCGCGAGAACCACCAGTAATAACAGCAGTTTTACTCATTCAAAAGATCCTCCTTATTTGATATCAATTTATCAAGATCTTCTTTCGTATCTACAGAAGTCTGAAAAACTTTTCGATCAACCTTTTTAAGTAATTTGCATAATGTATTTCGTGGACCTACCTCAACAAAGTAATCAAAACCCATTGTAATTAATTCACTAAACGACTGATGTAAAAGTACTGGGGATTTAACTTGTTTTATTAATTTTTCTTTTACTTCATCAGCTGAAGTAAACGCTTCTCCTGTCACATTAGAAATTACAGGTATTTCAGGGTTTCTAATTTCTAAATTTTCAAGTTCATGTTCTAACTTCACTGAAGCAGGAGCTAATAATTCACAGTGAAATGGAGCGCTTACTGAAAGCTCTTTCACTCGTTTTGCTCCTATTTCTTTACAAAGGCTTTGCGCTTGATCTACTCCTTTATTATCACCAGAAATAACTATCTGATTAGGACTATTGTAATTAGCAGGTACTACAACGCTATTACTATTTTCTCTTGCTTTTTCACAAGCCTCTTCAACTTTCTTCTCATCTAAGCCTAATATCGATACCATCTTTCCTTTTCCTTCTGGCACTGCTTCTTGCATGAAACGCCCACGTTTTTGTACTAAAGTTAAAGCTTGGTCAAAATTAATAGCATTAGCTGTAACTAATGCACCGTACTCACCTAAACTTAACCCAACAGCACCTTGTGGCTTAAACCCTAAGTCCTGTAATACCCTAGCAGATGCTACAGAAGTTGTCAAAATAGCTGGTTGTGTTAATTCAGTACGACGTAGATCTTCATCAGTCCCATTAAATATTTTTTCTGTAATTTGAAATCCTAAAACATCATCAGCAGTTCTGAAAGTCTCTTTAGCTACTTCATAGTTATCATATAAAAACTTACCCATACCAACATATTGAGCACCTTGCCCTGGGAATAGAAATGCTAATTTACTCATAATAATACCTCCAATCACTATCTTTTTAGAATATCAGTGTTAAAATTCCCTAAAATTGTTTCAGCTTCAGAGATGACCTCTTCAATTATTTCTTGTGCAGTTTGTTCTTTTTTTAGCATACCTGCTACCTGTCCAGCCATTACAGAACCAAAATCAATATCCCCTTCTCTTACTGCTTTTGCTAATGCGCCTGCTCCTTTTTGTTCAATTTCTTCTTTAGGAACATTTTCTTTTTCTAATTTAGTAAATTCCTTTACAAGCTTGTTTTTCAAAGATCTAACTGGATGTCCGGTAGACCTAGCTGTTACAACAGCATCTCGTTCTTTAGCACTCTTTATAGCTTCTTTATAGTTTCTATGTGCAGTACATTCTTCAGCTAGAACAAATCTTGTACCCATTTGAATTCCTGAAGCACCTAAAGAAATAACGGCAGCAACACCTCGTCCATCAGCAATACCACCCGCTGCAATTACTGGTATATTAACAGCATCTACAATCTGTGGTATTAATGTCATAGTAGTCAATTCACCAATATGTCCACCTGCTTCAGCACCTTCAGCAATTAATGCATTCACTCCTAGTTTTTCCATTCTTTTTGCTAGTGCTATAGAGGGAACTACAGGTACGACTTTAATATCAGCTTCTTTGAATTTATCCATATATTTTGCTGGGTTTCCAGCTCCAGTGGTAACAACTGGCACCTGTTCTTTAACTACTAAATCTACTAATTCATCAACAAAAGGAGATAAAAGCATAATATTGACAGCAAATGGCTTGTCAGTAGCTTTTTTCACCTTTTTTATTTCTTCTTCTACAACATCAGCTGGTGCATTACCAGCACCAATAACTCCCAATCCTCCTGCTTCTGAAACAGCAGCAGCTAATTCTCCTGTGGCTACCCAAGCCATTCCACCTTGAAGAATTGGGTATTTTATATCCAAAATATTCATTAATTGATAACAACTCATTAATTTTCCCTCCATTTCAATGCTTACCACTTAACAATACACGATCCCCACGTCAAACCTCCACCAAAGCCAACTAGTGCAATTATGTCATCTTTTTTGATTTTACCTTCTTCTAGAGCTTCATCGAGAGCTACTGGTATTGATGCTGCAGACATATTCCCGTATTTTTGTAAATTAACAAATGTTTTTTCTTTACTTAAATTCAGTCTTTTAACCGCAGAATTTATTATGCGTAAATTGGCTTGATGAGGGATAAAAACATCTATATCACTAGTTTCTAAATTTGTCTTTTCTAAAGATCTCTTAGTTGTTTCTTTAATAACATTAACTGCAAATTTAAAAACTTCATTTCCACTCATTTTTATAAAATGTTGTCTTTCGGCTACTGTTGATTCATTAGTTGGCATCCGTGAGCCACCTGCTGGTTGTCTAAGTAACTCCCCTTTTGAACCATCAGCACCTAAATCAAATGATAAAATTCCACTTTCACCCTGATTTGCTGGTCCTAAAACCGCAGCACCAGCTCCATCACCAAAAAGAACACAAGTGTTTCGATCTTCCCAGTCAACAATTTTTGTAAGTGTTTCTGCCCCAATGACTAATGTATATTTATGTGTGCCTAAAGTGATAAACTGATCTGCTATAACAAGCCCATACAAAAAACCTGTACAAGCTGCTTCTATATCAAATGCATTAGCATTAAAAGCCCCTAACTCTTTTTGAACTAAGCATGCTGTGGATGGGAATGCCATATCGGGAGTAACAGTTGCTACAATTATTTGATCTAACTGGTCAGCTGTGATACCACTTTTTTCAAGCGCAATTTTAGCAGCTTCGATAGAAAGGTCAGAAGTAGCTTCATCATTATGAGCTACTCTTCTTTCTTTTATTCCAGTTCTAGTTGTTATCCAGTCGTCACTAGTTTCTACTATTTGTTCAAGATCCTTATTTGTTAGAATTCGTGAAGGTAAACTCTTTCCTGTTCCTAGGATTTTTGAATTACCCATTCTATTCTACTCCTTTCATTATTTCCTCTGAAAAGGCCGTTAGAATGTTTTCTTTAGCAAGATGATAGCTTTGTTTATTAATAGCATTTTTTATTGCTAAATCATCAGATGAACCATGACTTTTTACTAAAATACCATTAATACCTAAAAAAGGAGCACCACCATATTCACTATAATCGAAACGATTCTTAAGGTTTTTTAAGTTAGGTTTTAAAAGCATGGCTCCTAATTGTCCAGTTAAACTTGAAGTAAATTCATTTTTCATTGTATTGAACATGTCTTTTCCAAAACCTTCCATAAATTTCAATAACACATTCCCCAAAAACCCTTCACAAACAGCTACATCTACCTTTCCAGAGAGTAATTCTCGAGCCTCTATATTTCCTTGGAAATTTATACCTGTGGTTTGCAGTAATTCATACGACTCTTTTACTAATTGATTTCCTTTACTAGCTTCCTCACCTACATTTATTAATCCAACTTTCGGTAAATCTCGCTTTAAGACTTTCTCCACATACAAACTTCCCATGATCGCAAAATCTTTTAAATTTTCAGGTTTGGGATCCATAGTAGCTCCCACGTCGAGAACTATCGTGCCCTTTCCATCAAAAGTTGGAAACACTGGTGCTAAAGCTGGTCTTTTTATTTTTGCAAGACGACCTACTTTTAAAAGGCCTCCCGCCATAAAAGCACCTGTGTTTCCGGAACTTACCATAGCGTCTACTTCACCATTTTTTACAGCTACCATAGCTTTTATCAATGATGAATCATTTTTTTCTTTAATAGCCTTAGTTGGATTGTCATCATTAGTAATAACTTCAGTTGTGTTATCAATATGTATCCTGTCTTTGATATTAACTATATTTTTTTTATCTAAATGATTATCTATAAGATGTTTTTCCCCAAAAAGAACTATTTCAATATCATCATTTTCCTGCATAGCTTGAATAGCTCCATCTAATGGGGCATTAGGAGCATTATCGCCCCCCATGACATCAACAGCAATTCTAACAGTCATGGTCATCCTCCTTCGATGCAAAAATTAAAAATGTTCCTTCAAAAACTTTTTCTTCATCAACCCATGTATTTACATCAATATAAAGCTGTTTTTCTCTACTTCGTTTAACAAAACCTCTACAGATTAATCTTTCTCCCATTTTAACAGGCCGTAGATATCTTACGCTAGCAGATCCTGTGAGAGCTAGAGGTGCATCCATTATAGCTGCTGCTAGAGCATTAGCTTGCGCAAATAAGTGGATCCCTCTAATAATATTAGTTTTTGTAAATGTCATTTCATTAGTCGTTTCTAAATAAGAAACAGCTTCTTCTCCAAGTTTAAGATCTACCAATTGTCCAACAATATCTTCGGTTTCTAATGATTGAATTTTTTTATAACTAGTTCTAGCCATCTTACTAATTCGATCACGATATTCTGGAATATTTAATTCTGATCTATCAAGTCTTATTGTCGGAACACTTACCTGTAACATTTCAGATAAATCCTTGTCCGTTAAAAATGGATTTAATTCAACTAATTTTTTTAACTGCCTTTGTCGTGCTAGTTTGCGATTTGAAGCGTTGTCTACCACTTTGCTACACCTCTTTATCACCTGGTCACAATTCGAGTATATAACATTTTTTAATAAAACACAAGAATAAAAAAACACCTATCAGCTCAAATTAGCCAATAGGTGTTTTGCGGATCAATTATACATCAACTACTTCTTTACCTTTATAATGTCCGCAGTGAAGGCATACCCTGTGAGGTAATTTCTTTTCTCTACATTGGGGACACTCTACAAATTGTGGTGCTCTTGCCTTCTTATTCGCCCTTCTTTGATTCTTTCTTGTCTTTGAAGTACGTTTCTTAGGTACAGCCATTTAGGCACACCTCCTTATAATAACTATAAATCTTTTTTTAATTCTCGAAGTTTAACCAAGCGAGGGTCAACTTCTTCTTGTCCACAGTTACACTTTTCTTTAGATAAATCTTTGCCGCAATAAGGACAAAGACCTGGACAGGAGTCCTTGCAGACAATCTTAGGTGGTATAGCTAAAATTAACAGCTGTCTAAGAAAGTCTGTTAGATCAAGTTCATTTCCACTAAAATAATCAACGCTAAGTTCTTCTTCCTCTAGTACTACTTCTTTTTTATTAGTGTTTGCATCATCCTGTACTTTGTCTTGATCATAAAATTTCTCTTTTTGTAGAAATTCTTCTTGGAAATCAAGCTCAATTTGTTTTTCTGCAGGCTTCAAACACCTATGACATTCGTCATGATAAGTAGTAGAAAGATCTCCTGTTACAAGAACTCCATCTCCAGTAAATTTCGCAGTAAATTTAACATGGACAGGAGCCACTTGCTCTTTCAACTCTTCTGGTGGAGAAAGTTCCACTTCAAAACTTTTCGCTTGATCTGGTGCACTTTTTAAAGAATTTAATTCTACTTTCATAATTAGTCCTCCTAAAGTCCTGTAAACAGGTTTAATTATAATTAAATCGGACTTCTTTGTCAAGAATGGTATTTATATGAAGGAAATTATATACTCAATGGAGAAAATTTATATACTCAATGGAGAAAATATATTAATGATTAACTTAAAATATTTAAAAGGTGGTTATATAATGAACGGACTCGGAATTGTAGCTGAATATAATCCTTTTCACATTGGGCATATGTATCACATTAACCAAAGCATTAATAAGCTTAACCCTGATTTCACTGTTGCGATATTAAGTGGGAATTGGGTTCAACGAGGTGAACCCGCTATTATAGACAAATGGAAAAGGACAAGAGCTGCTCTTAACCATGGCATAGATTTAGTAATTGAACTACCATATATTTGGGCAACCCAAAGTGCCGCAGAATTTGCATTTGGCAGTGTTTCATTATTAAATGCACTGAATTGTGTATCATATCAAACTTTCGGAAGTGAAAGTAATGATATCTCTTCCCTTTATAAAGCTGCATATAAGGCCACTTATGAAACAGAAGAATTTAAATCAACTCTTCAATACCATTTAGATAAAGGTAAAACCTATTCAGAGGCCTATACTATTGCACTTGATTTAGAGACTTCTAATCCTAATGATATTTTAGGATTAGAATATTTAAAAAATCATATAAAACTAAATACAAATATTGAATCAAGTACAATTCAACGAATTGGTAGTTCATATACTAATACTGATTTCTCAGGAAAATTTAGTAGTGCATCAGCTATAAGAAAAATTATTAAAGAAGATAACAGTATTGAAACTCTTAGCGAAACAGTTCCAGATAAAAGTTATCAATTACTTCTTGATGCTTATAAAAACAATGATACAGTTTTTTTAGAACATCTCGGTGATTTTATACTATATAAATTGCGTGTTACAGATTCAAAAAAATTATGTAAAATAGTTGAGTGGGAACCTGGCATGGAAAATTTATTTAAATCCGCTGCTTTAGAAAGCAATTACTTTGAAAATTTTATTACTAAATGCAAAACCAAGCGTTATACTCGAGCTAGAATAAATAGATTTTTAATACACTCACTTGTAGATCTAAACAAAGAATCAGTTAAAAATTTCAATTATTTTGGACCTCCGTATATTAGAATACTTGGTATGAATTCTAACGGTCGTAAAGCCCTTAAAACAATATCTAAACAATCTTCTTCACCTATTATTACACGTCCTAGAAATGATCTAAGAAAACTAGATGAGTATGCAAGAACATGCTTTGAATGGGAAGTAAAAACTACTGCTTTATATAATTTAATACGTGACAAAACAGGGAAAGAAGAATTTAGCACTCCTCCTATTGTACTTAAATAATTATAGTTCTTCTAAAAATTCTTTTGCTTCAGACACATTTTCAACCTTAACTATCTCAATAGTTGTTGCGGCCTGTTCTGCTTCTTTATAGTTTTCTTTAGGAACAAAAAAGTACTTTGCATCGATTTCTTCAGCTGCACGAACTTTATGATTAACTCCTCCAACCGGAGTAACTGTACCATCTAGGTTTATTGCACCTGTACCTGCGATCTTACTATCATCAGTTAAATCATTTTCTGTTAATTGATTCATAATTTCTAAAACAAACATCAAACCTGCTGAGGGCCCCCCTATTTCACCTGCATCGATATCTATTTCTACAGGTGTAACAGGTTCCCAGTTTTCACTTTTAATATAAACCCCTAAAAAACCTTGGGTGGGATTTTCTGGATGGTCTATAGTTTCTATTGATTCCACTATTCGTTCTTCTTTTCTCTTAACAGTAAGTTCTACCTCATCTCCAACAGTCATATCGGAAATATAATTAACAAATTGTTCAGCTAAAATTACATCTTTATCGTCAATTTCAATTATCAAATCATTTGGTTCTAGAATACCCTGTGCTGGACTATCTTCAGAAATCTCTAATAATCTGACACCTTCTCCTTTTAAATCAACATTATATCCCATATTATCTAACGCAACCACTTTAGCCATATTTTGACTGTCAATCATGTATTGTTGCATCATTTCATGATATTCCTGTGTATCGATTTCAGGTGGAATCACTTCTTCTCCCGGACGAAGTTCAACATTAGGCGAAACCGAACCATATAAGAAAGTTACAATATTACTAGGAGCTTGGTTTACTGTAGTCAAAAACAAATTGCCATATTCTTGACCATTCTCTTTTACATTAATAACTTCACTTGTTTCAACTACTGTCCCTGGACGAACTAAATAATAATCTATATTTACCTGGGTGAGTAGTAATAATAATACAGTTACTAAAAGAATTTTAAAAAATATTTTAAACCAACTATTGTGTTGTAAGTTTTGTCTCATTATCAGACCCTCCCTTTATAACCCGTTCTAAAGCCGGTATAATATCTCTACCTGCTTTTTCACCAGCTGCTATTGCTTTCTCAGCACTACTAAAGTGATTAGGATTTATAGACTGAACATCGGGCCTAATTAATAGGTCACACTCTTCCCTATTAGTTTTTAGCAATTCACTTTGCATAATATTCATAGATTGAACGATAACATCAAAAATTGAATTTACCTCAACCTCAGATATTTGTGTACTAACATCAACAGCTATTATAAATTCAGCCCCTAATGAATGACATAAACTAACAGGCATCCGATCAACAATAGCACCATCAACAAGTAACATTTCATCTTGTTTATATGGAGCAAATACTCCAGGAATTGAAATACTAGCTCTTATTGCTTCAGCTAAGTTACCCTCAGTATGAATAATTCTCTTCCCTGTAGCCAAATCTGTAGAAACACACCCATAAGGAATTGGTAAATCCTCAATATTACAACCTTTAGTCAGCAATTTTAATATTTTTAATATTTTATTCCCTTTAATAAAACCTTTCTTAGGAACACTTACATCCATCCATTTTTTTTGATTTAGATTAACTGCTAAAGCCTCAATTATATCTATAGATATCCCAGCTGAATGTAAACCTCCAACTAAACTACCCATACTAGTCCCCGCTACACAATGGATGGGTATATTATGTTCATTAAGAACTTTTAAAACTCCTATATGTGCTAAACCTCGCGCAGATCCAGCACTTAACGCCACTCCAATTTTTTTATTAAACAAATTAACCACCTCTTATTAAGTATATTCTCATAAAAAACCAATATAAATGTAATGTACTTGGTTTTTATTGGAGGGATAAATTGTGGTTAGCAATAAAAAAGAAAAAATATTCCACTTATTACTAGCAACCGGCTCTGTATTTTTAACTATTTCACTAATAGGTTATCCTGACGAAGCTTTTGATGCAGCTGTAGAAGGTTTGACTATTTGGTGGGATGTTGTTTTTCCTGCTTTATTACCTTTTTTTATTGGTGCAGAAATTCTAATAGGTTTAGGTGTAGTTCATTTTATGGGAGTAATGTTAGAACCTTTTATGCGCCCAGTTTTTAACGTACCAGGTGCAGGTTCTTTTGTGATGGCAGTTGGTTTAGCTTCTGGATTCCCGATTGGTTCTATTCTTACTTCTAAGTTACGGCGTAATCAAATGTTAAGTAAAACAGAAGCGGAAAGACTTTTATGCTTCACTAACACTGCAGATCCTTTATACATGTTTGGTGCTGTAGCAGTCGGAATGTTCTATAATGCACAGTTAGGTATCTTAATAGCGGTTGCACATTATCTTTCTAGTTTATCAGTAGGTCTTTTAATGAGATTTTATAAAAGAAATAGTTCAGATATAACTACAGAAACAAAAACGAGCGAGCACATTATAATTAGGGCATTTAAAGCTATGTTTAAAGGCAAAAGAGATGACCAACGACCTTTCGGAAAATTGTTAGGTGATGCTATCAGAAATTCTGTAAACACATTACTACTCATAGGCGGATTTATTATATTATTTTCAGTTATAATTAGAATTTTAACAGTTATAGGATTCATCGAATTAGTTACAACTATTTTATCACCAATATTTTTAACGCTTGGCCTTCGTCCTGAATTAATTCCTACCTTGATAAGTGGTTTTTTTGAAATTTCATTAGGAAGTGAATTAGCTGCCGGATTAAGTAATGTACCATTAACACAGAAGCTAATGGCAGTCAGTGCTATAATAGCATGGAGTGGATTATCCGTTCATGCACAGGTTGCCAGTATCACAAGTGACACTGACATAAATGTTGTACCATTTATACTTGCTCGTATACTGCACGGTATTTTAGCTGCTATTTATACAATCCCTGTAGTTCATCACTTATATGACTATATTCAACCTGTCCAAAAAGTAATAAGTGATGTAGATCCTAATCTTAATTTACTTACTTCTTGGCACTGGGGTCTTGCATTGTTTGCAAGTGCATTATGTATTCTTATTTTAGTTATACTTTTATCAATAATTCTTTCTACAATTAACTCTAGTAAAAGAGTATTTTTCTTCATAAGAAAGTAATTTATTATCTATTCTAACCTATTGTTTAAAATATAATCATGAATCGCTTCAGGAACCATTCCATCGATACAGCCATCAAATTTAACAACTTCCTTAACTATACTAGAACTTAAAAAGGAATATCGATAATTTGTCATCATAAATACAGTCTCAATATCTGGTGTTAACTTTCTGTTAGTTAATGCCATTTGCATCTCATTTTCAAAATCTGATATAGCTCTTAAACCTTTTATAACTATATTTGCCTTTTTAGTACGAACGTAATCAACTAATAAACCATCAAAATCATCAACTTCAACATTAGATATTTCTTTTGTAATCATTTCTAACATTTCTTTTCTTTCATGAACACTAAACATTGGTTTTTTTCCTGGATTTTGTAATACAGAAACAATCACTTTATCAAAGACACTACTTGCACGTTTAATTATATCTAAATGACCATTTGTAGGAGGGTCAAAACTTCCTGGATAAATAACTCTTTTCATTAATTTCACCCCTTATTTGTTTTACCTAAAAACATTACTGAAGTGTCACCATATTCTTTTAACTTAGTACAATCCCAGCTATAAAATTCATTTTCTACTAATTCATTATTACCATATTCGACAATTAATAGACCACCATCTGTTATTATCTTTTCAAGTGAAGGTTCTTTTATAAGCTTTTTAACATACCCGTGATTATAAGGAGGGTCAGCGAAAACAATATCATAACAACTTGCCTCTATTTGTTCGGCTTTTTTCAACCAACTAAACACATCATTCTTTATAACTTGACAATCAGTAAATTCACAGCTGTTAATATTTTTCTTAGTTACTTTTATTGACCTTGAGTCACGATCAACAAAAGTTGTAAATTCAGCACCTCTACTTAAAGCTTCTAATCCGAAATTGCCTGTACCACAAAATAAATCTAAAACTCGCGCATGAGTAACATTTCCAATTATATTAAAGATTGCTTCTTTCACACGGTCTTGAGTTGGTCTGATCGACAGTCCTTTTAGACTATTAAGTTGTTTTCCTTTTTTGCTACCTGATATAATTCGCAATTTTCACACCTCGTGACCTTGATAATAATTATAACGTCTATATTTTACCAGCAACATCATAATTTTTCAATTAAAATATTACTAAATCAATTCCAATAAAAGGTTATGTTGGTGTATACTACTTAAAAGTTTGGATATACTAGACATCAGAAGGGTTAACCCCAAACTCTTCCTCCGGTTTCTCCTCTCCCATAAACCAGGAACCTAAAGGTTCCTGGTTTATTAAAAATTTTTTAAAAAAGGTGGACCGACTAAGTCGGCCCACCTGATTTATGTGTTATCTTTATTGATTTTGCTGTTGAGAAGCTAATTGAGCCTGATAAGCTTCAACCATTTTTCTAGTCATGTTTCCACCAACAGCACCACAATCACGAGAAGTTAGGTTACCCCAATAGTCACTTTGAGGAGGCTGAATTCCCAATTCATTAGCTACCTCATACTTGAACTGGTAAAGACCTTTTTCAGCCCCTTCCACTAGGGCTTTGTTTCTCTTTTGTCCTTGGCCCATTTTTTCACCTCCTTAATAAGTTTCTATTCATAGTGTTTCTCAGTAACAGAGATTAATACTAGAAGTGTTTTCCTAACAAAAAAACACAAAGGCAAAATACCTTTGTGTCAGAATTAATTCTTTTTTTTTTCTAAAAATACTTTTTTATAGTAAACATACACCTAAAGCATCCGGACCTACATGAACACCTATAACAGAACCAAAAGGATGATCTATAATTTTTTTGCAATTGAATTTTTGTTTAATCTGATCTATTAAAAAATTACGTTCCTCTTTGGATCCGCTATACAAAACACCTACTGTCACAGGTTGATCACCTTTTTCTTCATACAAAAAGTCAAGCATTTTTCTAATAGCCTTCTTTTTATTTCTAACTTTTTCTAAAGGAGTAATTTGTCCATCAGTCAAAGTTAATATAGGCTTTATATCTAAAAGTGTTCCTACCAATGCTTGTGCCTTTCCAATTCTTCCACCTTTTTGTAGGTACTCTAAAGTATCTACCAGGAAGTTTAAAGTAATTTCGTTTTTTGATTTTTCAATTTTTTCCAATATTTCGCTAGATGAAGCACCTTTATCTTTTTCTAAAGCAGCTTTTATTACAAGTAATCCCATAGCAATAGAAGCTGTTTCTGAATCTACAACTCTAATATCATAATTAGGTAACATATCTTTCGCCAAATTAGCTGACTGATAAGTACCACTTAATTTTGAAGACAAATGTATCGAAATAATCACATCTTCTTCATTTGCAATTTCCTGATATTTTGAAACAAAGTCACCTGGTGAAGGCTGAGATGTAGACGGGTGAATACTCTCTTTATTCTCAATAAGTTTTTTATAAAAGTCATTAGCCTCAAGTTCTAATTTATCTTTATAGCCCTCTTCTCCAAAATGAACATTTAGTGGGACATAATGTATGTTTAGTTCTTCTAGAATTTCATTTGGTAGATCACAAGTACTATCAGTTACAATGTGTACAGTCACTCAACTCATCCTCCTTTATTATTCAATAGCAAAAGTGTAATAATATAGAGGCTGACCACCAAAATGATACTCTACATCACATTCAGGCAACATTCCCTCTATTTCTCTAACCATATTTTTTACTGTTTTTGATTCAACATCTTTTCCATAAAATAAAGTAATTATTTCATGTTCATCTGTAACTGATTTCTTTAAAGCTTCTTTTAAAACTTCTTCTATACAGTCACCAAAGCTTTTTATCTCGCCGTCTATTATTGCAATTATGTCTCCTTCACTTATATTCATGCTTTCAAAGTTGGCATCTCTTACTGCATAAGTAACCTGTCCAGATACCACTTCGTTTGATGATTCTATCATCTCCTGAGTCATTTTAGCTAAATCTTCACCGTCTGGGTTATATGCAAGTAGAGCACTAATACCTTGAGGAATAGTTTTAGTAGGGATAACAGCAACTTCTTTCTCTGAAATTTCTTTTGCTTGCTCACAAGCCATAATAATATTTTTGTTATTTGCTAATAATATTACTTTATCTGATGAAGCTTTATTAATAGCATTTACAAAATCTTCAGTACTAGGGTTCATAGTCTGTCCACCGACTACAACATTTTCTACTCCCATACTTTTAAAAATGTTTGAAAAACCTTCGCCACTTGCTACTGCTATTACACTAATATTTTTATCCTCCACAGTTGTATCAGTATCTTCTTTCGTATTTGCTTCATTACCTTGTTGTAAAACTAGGCTATGGTGCTGATCTTTCATATTATCAATTTTAATATCGTTTATTTCTCCATAGTTCATAGCCTTTTCAATTATGTATCCTGGTCTATTAGTATGTATATGAACTTTTACAATATCAGAGCTTCCAACAATAACAAGAGAATCACCATAAGTTGCGAGATCTGCTTTTAGTTCACTTTCAGTAGTTTCTACACTTTCCACATTAGAAATCATTAATTCAGTACAGTATTGGTAAACTAAACTCTCATTTCTATCAGGACTTTCATAGCTTTTAGATTCAAAAGCAGTGACACCATTTTCTCGTTTTTTTAGAACATCTAATTCACCAGTTAGAGCTAATAAGAAACCTGTATAAATATAATAAAGGCCTTTTCCTCCTGCATCAACTACTCCTGCTTCTTTTAAAACTGGTAGTTGTTGCGGAGTTTTTTCTACACTTTCTTTAGTCTTTGTAATAACTCGTTCTAATAATTCCGTTAAGTCAGGATCGGTTGTATCCCTTAAATACCTTTGTCCTTCTTTGCTAGCATCTTTAGCTACAGTAAGTATTGTCCCTTCCACTGGTTTCATAACCGCTTTGTATGCTGTATTAACACCTTCTGTAAGCCCTTTTACGAAAAGTTTTCCATCAACTTCAGACTTATCTTCTAATATCTTTGAAAAACCCCGAAACAATTGACTCAATATCACACCAGAATTGCCTCTAGCTCCCATTAGTGCTCCTTTTGAAAGAGCCTTGGCCACTTCCCCAGCATGATTAGAATCAACCTTCTCTATTTCCTTCTTTGCTGATTGTATAGTTAAATTCATATTTGTTCCAGTATCACCATCAGGTACTGGGAATACATTTAAAGCGTTAATCTCTTCTTTTACATTATCTAAAGAAGAGGCCCCACCTAAAATCATCTGTTTTAATTTTAGACCATCGATTGTTTCTTTACTCAATTTCCTTCGTACCTCCTTTACTCCTGAACCCTAACTCCTTGTACATTGATGTTCACCTCTTCAACTTCTAGGCCAGTAAAATATTCAACAGTATACTTTACCTTTTCCATAACATTGTTAGCTACTACTGATATTTGAGTACCATAACTGACAATTATATATAGCTCGATAGATAATTTACCTTCATTATTTAGAATTTGTACACCTCTACTCAAATCTTCTTTTTTAAGTAATTCATTAATACCATCTTTTAACCTTCTTGATGCCATTCCAACTAAGCCGTAACATTCTATAGCTGAAGTGCCTGCAATTGTTGCTATTACACTTTCAGAAACATGTATTTGGCCATATTGATTTTCAATTACATTTCCATTCATATTAAACCTGGACAGTGCCAGGATTCACCTCCTTTAAACTCGATGTATTAATTTTAAATTTTATATTTAACTTAGCTGTATCCCACTATTTTATTCAATATGCTTACCATTAATTCCTTCTTTTCTTGTCAGTTTGCATATATTATGCTAAAATACTCATAGCTTGGGTACTAACTCAATACACTTAATAGTACATTATAAAGTTTATCGATAAGGAGGGACAATTAATGGCTAAAGCTTGTGAAATTTGTGGAAAAGGTTCAATGACGGGCTCTAACGTTTCCCACTCCAATAAAAAGACAAAAAGAAAATGGAAGGGAAATATACAAAAACTAAGAGCTATGGTAGATGGCAAACCTACAAGAGTAAAAGTTTGTACACAATGTATTAGATCAGGAAAAATTGAAAGAGCTTTTTAATTTATTTTAAAGTAAAAAAGCGCTTTAAACAAGCGCTTTTTTTATTGTTTACTCTTTTCTTCGGATTTTCCTGAAAAAATTCTTAAAAGTTTAGCTAAAAATTTTGGTAGTTTTATGGTATAAAATTTCATAAACTATACCCCCTCCCAAAAAAGTTCCCGATGAAAACCACAAATAAATAGGGTAGTATTATTTTATTAACGAAAAATCAAATTTGTGACAAATCAATACACTTTTTATATATGCGTATGCGAAAATTTAACAACTATGATGAAAATATGTTAAACATTTGCAGCTTTAGAAGCGTTTTTAAGTAATTGTACAGACTTTTCAATCCCTAATTCTGATGAAAAAACTGATGACCCAGCTACCAATATATCCGCTCCAGCCTTGACTACATCAAAAGCATTAGAATTTGTTATACCACCATCGACTTGAATAAAAAAGTCCAACCCATTTTCATAACGAATTTTATTTAGTTCCTTAATTTTATCTAGAGAATAGTTTATAAACTTTTGTCCTCCAAAGCCTGGGTTTACACTCATAATTAGAACTAGATCAACTTTAGTTAAAATCCATTTAATTTGCTCTATAGGTGTGGCTGGATTTATAGAAACTCCGGCCTTACAACCATTATTTTTAATTTTAGCAATATTTCTGTCCAAATGAGTTGACGCTTCTTGATGTATTGTCACTATTTCTGCTCCTGATTCACAAAAATCGTCAATATAGTTTTCAGGTCTCTCTATCATTAAGTGAACGTCTCTTTCTAATGAAGATACTTTACTTAAAGACTTTACTATCCAAGGACCCATTGTAATATTTGGTACAAAATGACCATCCATAACATCTATATGTACCATTTCGGCTCCACCATTTTCAACTTGCTTAATTTGATCTTTTAAGTTAAGCATATCTGCAGAAAGAATAGAGGGTGAAATAATTGTCATATCAAAATCTCCTTTCCTGTTCTACAAGTTCCTCAAATAGATTAACAAAACTATCTAACCTACTTTTCGAAATATTTCCTCCTACCTGTGGTCGAACCTGACATCCTGGCTCTTTACGATGGGAACAATCGTTAAACTTACAGTTAATAGCATACGCTTTTATATCAGGAAAAGCATGTATTAACTCATATGGAGATATATCAGGAAGCTTTTTTTTATTAAATCCTGGTGTGTCAACTAAATATCCATCTTTAACTTCGAATAGTTGACAATGTCGTGTTGTATGTTTACCGGTACCAGCTTTTTTACTAACTTCTTCGACTCGTAGATTAAACTCTGGATTAATTGTATTTAAAAGACTTGACTTCCCTACTCCCGACTGTCCAGCTAAAACAGTAACTTTATCTTTTAGGATATATTCTAAATCACCTAACTTATTATTAGCTGCACTTGTCTTAACTGTATCATACCCAGCCTTAGTATATTTACTAACTAATTCATCTGTCTTTTCTAAATCTAAATCTTTTTTGTTAATACAGATAATACCTTTTAACCCTTCAAAATACGCCCATACTAATATTCTATCAATTAATTGCAAATTAGGATTAGGTTCTTTTGGAGATGTTACAATAATAACCTGATCAACATTAGAAACTGCTGGTCTAATAAGGCGATTCTTTCGTGGACAAATTGATGTTATTTGACCTTGGGAGTTTTCATAGTCAGTAATTTTTAATTCAACGACATCACCCACTAATGGGTAACACCGTTCTTTAAGCAAAGTACCTTTTAATTTGCATTCAAATTGAGGATTATTATCCATAGCTTTTACATAATAAAAGTCGTTAATAATCTTAATTACTCTTCCCCGCATAAACACACCTCCAAATTAGGGGAATGGAATGATCTGGTTTATCCTAAAGTCGTCATCCTCATCTTTAATTAAAACTTCAACTCTACCTGAACCATATCCTACAACTTCTTTTTCTTCGTCATCTAATTCACCTTCAAAAACTAAATGTGTACCCAGATAATCATCAACAACTATTCTAATGGTTTCATCAGTTGGAAGGTCATCTAGTTTAATTGTATGCTCTTTGGCTTCTTCATCTTCATCTAATTCTTTAATATTAACCCAAAGGTCTATACGATCACCAGGCTGAACCTCTTCACCTGAATCAGGGTTTTGATCAGTAACTGTATCTTTAGGAAGTGAATGCTCTTCATCTTCGTGTTTATTTCTTAAATCCAGATCAAGATATTCAAGTTCTTCTTCAACATCTTCTACATCTTCACCTATAAAACTTGGAAGTTCAAAGGGTTCTTCTCCTAAACTTACTTTTATTTCAACTTCATCTCCCTCTTGCATTTCATCACCTTTTGGCGGGTCTTGAGAAATCACTTGATTTCTTGAAACTTCAGCATATTCTTCTATAATTTTTACTTCAAATCCAGCCTGAGTTAATTCTAGCTCTGCAGCTCTTCTATTCATACCTGTAACATCTGGAACTTCAATATATTCTGGGCCAACACTAATTATTAATCCTATACTTCTGTTTTTCCTAACCTCTCGTCCTGATTCCGGACTTTGACTTATTACATTTCCAGCTGAAATTTCTGGATGTGGTTCTTCATCTCTTACCTCACCAGAAAGTCCTTGTTCCTCTAATATGGATTGAGCTTCTGATAAAGAAACACCTTCAACATCAGGTACAGTAACTTCTGGTACTGTGATAAAGTCTCTAACCTGATTAACAGCCCATACACCACTTACAACCAGGATACCCAAAATTAATAAAGGGATAATTATTTTTTTTAGTGATACCTTAGGTTTAGACTTAGTTCGTCTTTTTTTTCTAGTCACTTTATTTCCCTCCGCATTATTTTCTTTGCTTGTATAATCACTGGTTTCAGCAACAGGGATCTCTTGAGTAGGACTATCATCTGGTGAAACAGGTTTGGGGTTCGAATACCCGTTTGTATTTTCAATATAAGTACAATTATCATTAAACTTATCAGTAAATTGATGCAAACCCATTTTTAAATCCTTTACATTCTGATAACGATAAGATTGATCTTTTTGTAATGTGTTCATAATGAGCTTCTCTAATTCTATAGGAATTTCAGAATTATAAACAGAAGGACTCTCTGGATTTTCTTGAATGTGCTTTAGAGCAATGGATACCGGACTCGTACCATTAAATGGAACATAACCGGTTAGCATTTCGTACATAACTATTCCTAATGAATATATATCAGAACGCTCACCAGTAAAACTTCCTTTGGCTTGTTCTGGTGAAAAATAATGTGCAGACCCCATTATTGAACCTGTGTAAGTCTGTGTAGTTTCAGAAACTGCTCTTGCTATTCCAAAATCGGTTACTTTAACTTTCTCTTCAGGTGTAATTAGAATATTATGAGGCTTTATATCTCTATGAATAACGTTATTAGTATGGGCATGGATTAGAGCATCTGAAATTTGACAGGCATAGCCTGCAGCTTTATTTACAGGTAAAGGCGCTTTTTCCATAATAACTTCTTTCAAACTTTTACCTTCAACATATTCCATAACTATAAAATGTCTGTCATCATCTTGTCCAACATCATATACACTCACTACATTAGAATGGCTTAAGCTTGCTGCAGCTTGTGCTTCTCTTCTAAACTTTTTTATGAATTCTTCATCATGTGCAAATTGAGGTAACAGGACTTTAATAGCAACATATCTATTCAGTACGTTGTCTTTTGCCTTATATACAGTAGCCATACCGCCTGTACCTACATGTAACATAATTTTATATCGATTTAATAATAATTCCCCAATCATTTTCTTCACCTCTTAAAAATTCCGGCCAAGTTATCGCTTGCTACCACACTGATTGTTATATTGTCATGGCCACCACGTTCATTGGCCAGTTCTACTAGTTTTTTACATCCTTCCTTTAAATCTTCGGAGTTAGACAAGGTCTGATAAATTTCATCATCACCAACATAGTGAGTTAGACCGTCAGTACAAAATAACATAACGCTTTCTGGAGGAAAAGAACATTTTTGAATATCAATACTAATAACATCATGTGTTCCTAAAGCACGAGTTAAGATGTTTTTCTGTGGATGATTAGCAGCACCTTCACTAGTAATTTTCCCTTTTTGAAATAACTGATTGACTAGAGAATGATCTTCAGTTAATTGAACAATTTTATCTTTTCTATTAATAAGATATGCTCTCGAATCACCAACATGTGCTATAACAACATCATCTTTATAAATAAAACCTACTGTTATGGTTGTTCCCATATGATAAAAATCATTATATTGCTGTTTATATTTATTAATCTCTTCATTAGCTTTTTCAACAGCTTCTTTTGCAATTTTAGGTAACATGGCAATATTTTGATTAGTCAATTCTTGATTTTTTAACATAAAATCTTTAATCGTTGATACTGCTATATTGCTAGCAATGTTTCCCCCTCGATGTCCTCCCATTCCATCAGCAACACCAATGATAAATATTTCACCAACTTTAATTCCATCTAAATATTTATCTTCATTTTTTTCTCTAGTAATCCCTACATCCGTAATACTGTAATGCCTCATTCTATTCACCTCTTGTCAGATCTCAATTGGCCACATGCCCCTTCTATATCAGAACCACGCTCTTGTCTAATAGTTGTATTTATTCCTTTGTTCTTTAGGATGTTTTTAAATTTAATAATCCTATCATACTTAGGAGCTTTAAACTGTGATTCTTTTACTGTGTTAAATGGTATTAAATTAATATGAACTAACATATCTTGACTATTTAGTAAATCAGCTAATTGTTCTGCTTGATGTTTCGATTCATTTACATCTCTTAGAAGAATAAACTCAATAGTAATACGTCTCTTGGTTTTGTTAAAATAATAGTTACAAGCTTCCATCAAACTTTCAATTGAATACTTTTTATTTATAGGTACTAATTTATCTCTTAACGAATTAGTTGCGGCATGTAAAGATATTGCTAAGTTAACCTGGTATTTTTCATTAGCTAGTTTTTTGATTTCAGGAACTAAGCCACAAGTAGAAACTGTGATATTTCGCTGACCTATATTTAGTCCTTTATCATGATTTACAATTTTAATAAACTGGATAAGATTTTCTAGGTTTTCGAGGGGTTCACCTGAACCCATAACAACAATATTCGATATTGTTTCATCTTTTGAAAGTAACTTCTCGGCAACTATAAACTGATCTATCATTTCACCTGGTGTCAAATCTCTATCTTTACCATTAACTCCCGATGCACAAAAAGCACAATTCATATTACACCCAGCCTGTGAAGAGATACACACAGTATTACCATACTGATATTTCATAATAGCAGTTTCAATCCCAACACCATCATTAAGTCTACTCAAAAATTTTATTGTTCCATCATGTCGAGATTCAAGTTTATTTTCATAATCTACAGTAAGTGTATTTAAGATAGTTTTTTCTTTTAATTTTAATCTCAACTCTTTCGGTAAGTTAGTCATATTTTCAAATGACTCAACTTTTTTTTGATACATCCATTCAAAGATTTGAGCACCTCGAAATTTCGGTTCACCTAGATCTGATATTATAGTTTTAAGTTCATTTATTGTATAATCTTTTAAAAATACGTTTCTCATAGTACACCAACCTTTTTAAAGTTGTTTCACGCAAAGTATACCAAAGTACTAGACTTTAAGCAACTACATTAGTTTCCAAAGTATTATACGCAAATAAATAAGAAGAGACTCCTTTTTAGGAGTCTACTTTCTTCATACTAACCATATAAAACCCATCACCTTGTTTATGATCTGGCAGTAATTGTAATCCTTTATCTAGTAGTTCTTCGCCTATTGAAAATTCATTGTTGACCTGCTCTGGTATGTATTCACTGAAATTAGTGTTATTTTCTAAAAAATTTACTATTTGATGATAGTTTTCTTTTAAACTTACAGTACAGGTACTATAAACTAATTTACCACCAGGTTTGACTAACTTTGCTCCAGTTTCTAAAAGGTTTTTTTGCAATTGTGTTAGTTGTTTGATGTCATCCTTGGTTATATTCCATTTCAACTCCGGTCTTCTTCTTAATGTTCCTAACCCAGAACAAGGGGCATCAACTAAACAAATTTCAAACTTATTATGGTATTTGCTATATTCATTGTTAATTAATTTTGTGGCATCCATAGTCATTGGTGTAATACTGTTTAAATGCAGGCGATCACTTGCCTTTTTAACTAAATTCACTCTATGCTCATGAATATCTAAAGCTAGTATTTCCCCTTTATCTTTCATCATTTGAGCTAGGTGAGTAGTTTTCCCTCCAGGAGCACTACATAAATCAATGATTTTGTCATCTGATTTAGGAGAAACAAAATGTGAAACTAGCATAGAATTTATATCTTGGATCTGAAACAATCCATCCTTAAAAGGTTGAATCTCAGTGAGATCATGTAAATTATTAATGATAAGTGCTTCCGGAATTTTTTCTACCTCTTCAGACTCAATACCATATTGTTTTAACACATCTATTAGCTTATACTTATCCGTTAAGGTCGTATTTGTTCTAATAGAGTGTTCTGGAACTTCATTATTGTTAATTAGTAGCTGTTTTGTTATATCAAAACCATATTGATTATACCACATCTCAACCATCCATTTTGGATGAGAATAACATGCCGCTAAGTATTTAATAGGATCTTGATCTACAGAAGGTAAACTGAGTCTATCTTTTTTTCTTATTAAATTTCTCAAAATCCCATTTAAAAAAGAAGCTATCCCTCTATGAGTTTTTTTCTTGGCAACTTTTACAGTTTCATTTACAGAGGCACTATCAGGGACTTTATTTAAAAATAATAACTGATAAGCACCAAGTCTTAGTAAATAAACTGCATCATTTGATAGTTTACCAAAAGGTTTACTAGATAACTGTTTTAGATAATGATCTAATAAACCTTGCCATTGTAAAGTTCCATATACTATTCTTGATACCAAAGCTTTATCTTGTTGTGAAAGATGACTCCTTTTTAGAAAAGTTTGTAGAACTAAATTACTATATCCTTTATCTTCAATAATTCTTTTATATACTTTATAAGCTAGTTCTCGAGAATTTTCAGTCATTTAGTTAGTCCCTACCTCTTAGTATTAAAAGTCGTAATAGTTGTGCTAATGCCATCGCAGTAGCTGCTACATAAGTCATAGCTGCAGCGTTCAACACTTCTTTAGTTGGCTTCAATTCATCATATTCAAGATAACCTTCTCCTTCTAATGAAGCAACTGCTCTAGTACTTGCATTAAATTCGACAGGTAAAGTTATAATTTGAAAGAGAACAGCAAAGAAAAATAATGCAATCCCTAGATCCATCAGAATTTCTATTCTTCCCATTATTAAACCTATAATAAACAAAGGGACACCTAATCTTGACCCAAAATTTGCTGCTGGAAATACCATATTCCTTACAGATAGTGCAAAATATCCTTCAGCGTGCTGCATTGCATGCCCAGTTTCATGAGCAGCTATCCCTAAAGAAGCTAAAGACTTTCCATTATATACTTGAGAAGATAGTCTAACGACTTTCTTTCTAGGATCATAATGATCTGTTAGATGTCCTTGACTAACTTCTACCCTTACATCATTAAGTCTAGCTTTATCAAGTAAAGCTCGAGCTACATGAGCCCCTGTAAATCCACGTTTACTAGGTACTTTAGAGTATTTATTATAAGCAGTTTTAACTTTATTTTGTGCCCACATAACAAAAAACATTGCAGGGATCACGAAGAGTATGAACCCTTGATCGAAAAAGAACATGATTGAACGCCTCCTTCAGTTAAATAAATAATTGCATCTTCCACTCTCGATAAATCAACTTGAGTATCAAAACAAGGACCATAAGGCCTTTCGTTTACGACTCCTAAGACAGGTAACGGGTTAGTATCTAAAATACCACTAGTTAAGTCCCTCTCACAAGCAACAGCTATGATTGCTTTAGGACGAATTTCTTTTACTACTTTACGTGCTAAAGTTCCACCAGTAGCTACACGAACAGGTACACCGTACTCTTCTGATAAGTGTAGTAGACCATCAATAGCACATTTACCACACCGATGACAATTATTTATTTCCAAAGTAATTCTATGAGGACACTGTGAACTTTGTAAACAATGAGGAAGTAATATTAAAATTCTATCACTAGTAACTTTACCACGTAATTCTTTTGCTTTAATAGTAACTAATTTGTTATTAACCTCTACAAAAGATTGCTGAATCTTTTGCTTTGTTATTTTAAATAGTTTTCCTAAATAAACCACTACTGGATAAAATAAATTTAAAGTTAATGAAATCCACCGATCCATTACAGGATAATTTTTTTCATTGATAATAGTTAGTAAAATACCAAACAATCCAAGGGAAAATAAAACAGTTATCGAAACTATAACAATAGTTGATATTGTTACAAATATATCAGTTGCTAATCGTCCTTCTTCAAATATTAATAATTGACTTAAATACCATAGCAAAAAACCACTCAAGATTATCGTAAGTGATACTAATCCCAAGAAAAGTCTTTTATTAGCTCTCATTATGACCACTTCCTTTAGTTTAAAGCTTCGTTTTCTTTAATATGAAAACCACGAACAAAATCTGACCCAGAAATTGGTTTTTTACCTTGTAACTGTACCTTAGTCAAAATTATTTTTCCACTTTTACATTGAATTACAGGTCCATTATCGCTTACTGCAACTATCGACCCTAAATTATTATTATGTTCATTAATTTCTTCTAAAAGTTCACTTTCCCACACCTTTAACCTTTTATCTCTAACGTAAGTGTATGCTCCTGGCCAAGGATTCAAACCTCGCACCTGATTATAAATTTGTTCTGCCATACTATCTTTAAAGTTTAGTCGTTCATCCACTTTTGTAAGTTTAGGAGCATAAGTAGCTCTACTGTCATCTTGTTTTTTAGCCACAATTTCATCTCTTTTAAATTGTTCTACTGTATCTACTAATAAACTAGGAGCAACATCTAAAATTTTATTAAAGATATTACCAGAATTATCATTTTTATTAATAAGTATTTTTTGGTAGTTTAAAATATCTCCTGCATCCATTTTTTCAGACATCTTCATAATTGTAACACCAGTTATATCTTCACCATTTATAACGGCTCTATGAATAGGTGCAGCTCCACGGTATTTTGGTAAAAGTGAAGCATGTACGTTAATAGCATCATAATTTGGAATCTCTAGGATCTCTCTTGGTAAAATTTGTCCATAAGCCGCTGTTACAATTAGATCTGGATCTAACTCCTTTAATTCATCAATAAAGTTTTGATTTGAAACTTTTTCTGGTTGACATACAGTCAAGCCTAATTCTGTTGCACACTTTTTTACAGGAGGAGGCTGTAAAGCTTTACCCCGTCCTTTCTTTCTATCAGGTTGTGTAATAACCCGTTGAATAGTATTATCAGTTTTTGCAAGTTTTTCTAATATAGGGACAGCAAAATCTGGAGTACCCATAAAAATTATTTTCATGACTCCCACCTCATCTTTATGATTCTTCTCTATAAACGTTTTCAGCTCTATCAATAAAAGTTATACCATCTAAATGATCAATTTCATGTTGTAAAGCACGAGCTAATAGTCCAGATGCTTCAATTATCACTTCTTCACCATTTAAGTCTAAAGCTTGTACTGTTACTTGTCTTGGACGAATAACCTCTCCTTGCAAACCTGGATAACTTAGACACCCTTCAACTGCCTTTTCCTTTTCTTGCGAGCTGTTTGTTATTTCGGGATTAATTAGCTTATATACATCTCCTTCATCTGTATCGACAGTAATTACCCTTTTTGATATACCTATTTGAGGTGCTGCTAAGCCAATCCCATCAGCGTCATACATAGTATCTAACATGTTAGATACTAATTTTTCAATTCTATCATCTATTTTTGTTATTCTTTTAGCAACACGTTTTAATGCAGGGTCATCATTAGTTCTAATAATTTTAATAGCCAATTTCCTCGCCACCTTTCCTAGTTCTCATCTCTACTATAATAGATTAATAGGATCAACGTCTATACTTATTCTTATTATTCCCTGTTCTGTTATGTTATGTTTTTCTTCTAATAAAAAATCTTGCAATTTCTTATCATTAATGAATTTATCCTTTTTAACTTTTACCATAAGATGCCACCTATACTCATCTTTGATTTTTAGTATTGGACATGGGTTAGGACCTAATACTTCGTATTCTTGATCTTCTAGTTTATCAGCTAAATGATCAGCGTAGTTCTCTAAAGCATTTTCTTCGGATGATCTTAAAACTATTCTAATTAGCTGTGAATAAGGTGGATAATTTAACTTTTTTCGCATAGCAAGTTCTTCTTTTGCAAATTTCCTAACATTTTCACCTCTTACTGCTTGAATACTATAATGAGACGGATTATATGATTGTATAACCACATGACCCTTCCCCTCACCTCTACCAGCACGGCCTGAAACTTGGGTTAATAACTGGAAAGTTTTCTCACCTGCACGAAAATCTGGTAGGTTTAATGCAGTATCTGCAGTAATAACTCCTACTAACGACACATTTGGAATATCTAACCCTTTGGTTATCATTTGAGTTCCGATCAGTACTTGTGCCTTTTGGTTTTTAAAATCATCTAATAACTCTTTGTGTGAATTTTTTTTACTTGTAGTGTCTACATCCATTCTAATAGTGCTTAAGTATGGAAAGTACTTTTTAAGTTCTAATTCAATTTTTTGTGTCCCTGTACCGAATTCTTTTATTTTATTACTCTTACAACTAGGGCAATGAGAAGTTACTGGTTCAGTATAATCACAATAATGACACAATAAACGATCAGAAAACTTATGATATGTTAATGTAACTTCACATCTCGGACATGTAATAGTATATCCGCATTCTCTGCATAAAAGAAAGCTAGCATAACCACGCCTATTTAAAAATAAAATAACTTGTTTATCTAAATCAGTATTTCGTTTTATTTCATCTAACAAGGTTTTACTAAAAATTGATTTATTACCTCTTTGAAATTCACTTTTCATGTCTATTAAGGTTATATCAGGTAAAGTTGCGTCTGTAGCTCGTTTAGAAAGTTCAGCTAGCTGGTACTTATTTTCTTTGACTTTATAAATACTTTCCATAGAAGGAGTTGCACTCCCTAAAATCAATGAACTATCAGTCATTTCACATCTTTTCTCTGCTACGCTGCGCACATGATACCTCGGAATTTCTCCTTGCTTATACGAGTTTTCGTGTTCCTCATCAATTATAACTAACCCTAAATTTTTGCAAGGAGCGAAGATAGCAGAGCGTGGGCCAACTACAATTTTCGCTTTTCCTCGAAGAACCTTTTCCCATTGATCGAATCTTTCTCCTGTACTTAACCTACTATGAATTACTGCTACTTTATCACCGAATCTACCTACAAAACGTGCAATAGTTTGAGGTGTAAGTGATATTTCAGGTATCAGTACAATCGTGTCTTTGTTGTTTTTGAGTACTTCTTCAATTACTTGAAGATACACTTCAGTCTTACCACTACCTGTCACTCCAAAAAGTAAAGTAGGAATTTTATCTCTAGAATGTAGCTGATCTTTAATCAATTTTAGCACAGTTTTTTGAGCGTGTGTAGGTTCTTTATAAGCATAATGAGCCACTTTGTCATAGGAAATAGGCTCACGATAAACCCTTTTTTTATTTACTGTTATAACACCTTTTTCTTGTAAAGACTTTACAGGGGCTTCTGTGCAATTTGCTTTTTGTAATAATTCATTCCATTTTAAAACATTTTCTTCTTGCAAAATTTCACATACATTTTTCTGCTTACTCGCTTTTTTTGAAATTGAATCAGCCATTTCTTTATCAGTTAATTCAACATATTTTTCATATGCGGGATTTATACCTAATTTAACTCCTTTAGGTAACATTGTATTAACTACCTTTGAAAGTGAGCAAAGATAATATTGACTCATCCAATTTGCAAGCTTTAATAGATCATTAGTTAAAACTGGTGTGTCAAAGACAACTCCAACTATATCTTTTAACTTTTCTTTTGGAAAATCAATCTTAATAACTTCCTCCACAACAAGAGCAAGTAATCTTCTCTTACCAAACGGAACTTTTACTAATACTCCTTCTATTATTTTGTCTAGGTATTTTTCTGGTACTCTATAGGTGAATTTACGATCTAATTCATCTGAAACGATGTCTAATATAATAACATTACAATATTTCACATTATACACCCTCCCCAAAAAGGGATTATTTCTATAAATTAACCGACCTAATAAGGTCGGTCACTGTAAATACAATTTTCTATTTCATCAACTATAATATCCCCTAGTCTAGTTTTAGACATAGTAGGTAATTCTTTAATTTCACCACTTAGAAACAGAATTTTAACTGTATTTACATCTGTTTCAAAGCCAGCATTTTTTGCTGAGATATCATTTACTATTAACATATCAGTATTTTTGTTTTTCATTTTTTTCTTAGCATTTTTAAGTATATCATCAGTCTCAGCTGCAAAACCCACTACTATTTGCCCATCTTTATTTTTTCCCACTTCTTTTAAAATATCTGGATTTTTGACTAGTGATAATTGATAATCATCATTTACGTCATCTTTTTTTAATTTAGACGAAAATTTAGTACTTGGTCGATAATCACTTACAGCAGCTGTTTTAACTACAATATGAGCTTTATTTAAATTTTCCATAACTTGATCATACATCTCTTTTGTAGATGTAACATTAACAACTTCAGCAAATTGTGGAGGGGTTAGATTAGTAGGTGCAGTAATTAATATAACATGTGCACCCTTTTTAGTAGCTGCCTCAGCAACAGCATACCCCATCTTACCAGTACTTGGATTTGATAAATACCTAACTGGATCTATTTGTTCACGAGTTGCTCCGGCAGTAACCAATATAGTTTTACCTTTTAAAGGTTGATCAGCTTGTACATTAAATTGATATTCTATCTGATCAAATATTTTATCTATTGAGGCTAATTTCCCCCTACCAGTATCCCCACAAGCTAATTGTCCTGAATCTGGTGATATGAAATTATATCCATAGTTACTTAAAGTTTCTAAATTTTTTTGTATTGATGGATGTTCATACATAGCCGTATTCATTGCTGGGGCAATAATACAATGCGCTTTTGTTGCAAGTAATGTTGTAGTAACAAAATCGTCACAAATTCCACAAGCCAATTTACTTATAATATTGGCTGTTGCTGGGCAAACAACTACCAAGTCTGCCCACTTTGCTAAGCTAATATGTTCTACATCCCAATGCGTAGTTCTAGAAAACATTTCAGATATAACTGGATTTTGAGTTACTGTTTCAAAAGTCAATGGTGTAACAAACTCTTTAGCCGATTTTGTCATCATAACTTTAATATTATAACCATTTTTTCTTAGTTGACTACATAGTTCTATAGATTTATAAGCCGCAATTCCTCCTGAAACAGCCAATAAAATATTACCCTTAGATTTTTTGTCACTCATGACATTCACTCACTTTTATCTAGTAATATTGATTTTGTCTCTATCAAGTTCTTTAAGAGCAACTGTTACACTTTTTTGCGAATTACTATGAACAAGTGCTTCAGAGTTATCAGTAATATCGCGGGCTCTTTTCGCGACTCCTATTACTAAAGAATATTTACTATCTACTTTTTTAATTAGATTGTCAATATCTAAATTATTCACCATTAATCACCTCTTTAACAAGTGTTTCGCCTACCCTGTCAACATTACACTTTTCAGCAGATATCACTGAATAAATCCAATCTGCTGTTTGCTGTATGTCAGTGTTGATAATAGTATAATCATATTGAAAAACTGTATTTATCTCACTTTTTGCAGCTTCTAATCGTTTAGACATTGCATCATCATCTTCTGTTCCTCTCTTTTTAATTCGATGACGCAACTCTTGTAATGATGGAGGTAATAGAAAAATGAAAACTCCATCAGGTCGCTTCTTTTTAACTTGTAAAGCTCCTTGAATGTCAATTTCTAATACTACATCTTTACCTTGTTCTAATCTTCTATCAACAAAACTTTGAGGGGTTCCATAAAAATTCCCAAATACTTCTGCCCACTCCAAAAGTCCATCATTAGCTATCATTGTTTGAAATTCTTCTTTAGACACAAAATGATAGTTTTCGCCATCTGTTTCTCCAATTCTAGGAGATCTAGTAGTCATAGATATTGAATACTCTAAATTAGAGTAACTTGTAAGTAATTGATCGCATACTGTATTTTTTCCCACTCCAGAAGGTCCCGAAAGAACGACTAGTAATCCTTTTTTTTTCATATTTATTCCCACCCGCTATATAATATTTTAATGCAACTCGTCCTCATCTTCAGTAGTATCAGTGTGTAACCTTTGTTTAACAGTTTCTGGTTGAACCGCAGATAAAATTACATGATCACTGTCAGTAATAACAACGGCCCTTGTTCTTCTGCCATACGTAGCATCAATAAGCATACCTCTATCTCTTCCTTCGGTAACGATTCTTTTAATAGGCGCTGACTCAGGACTTACTATTGCCACTATTCTATTAGCAGATACGATATTTCCGAAACCGATATTAACCAATTTAATTGACACAGCGTTTCCTCCTTTTAGAAATCATTATAATAATAGTATAGCTTATTTGAGGGGAACAATGCAAGTTACTCCCTATTTAACTAACTTATTCTACGTTTTGCACTTGTTCTCTAATTTTTTCTATTGTGCTCTTTGCTTCTATCACTAACTGAGAAATTTCTTCATCATTTGCTTTAGAAGCTATGGTATTTATCTCTCTATTCATTTCTTGAACAATAAAATCTAATTTACGACCAATCGAACCACTTTCTTCTAACACTTCATTCATTTGATTAATATGACTGTTAATACGAACAAGTTCCTCGTCTATATTAGCTTTATCTGAAAGAATTGCTACTTCCTGAAGTATTCTATTTTCATCAATATTTTGATCTTCAATCATTTCTCCCACACGATCTTTTAGTCTTCCTTTTACTTTATCAGTTGACCTATCTTTTAATTGATAAATTTTCGATACTAGATCATTTAAATTATTTTTATGAGTTATAATATCTGCTTTCAGTTTGTCACCTTCTCTTTCTTTCATTGATAGCAATTCATCAAGTGCCTCATTAAGACTAGACTGTATCTTTTGCCACAGCTTACTATCATCAACTTCTTCTCTTTGAAGTATAAACACTTCGGGTAACCTTGAAACGATAGATAGCAATGATCTATCATGTTCTTCTGTCATTTCCTTTAATTCAGTCAAACCTTGTAAATAACTTTCAGCTAATGGTTTATTGAGTTCTGCGTTAGCATGATGCTGCTCAGTAAATTTAATATTAAAACGTATTTCGATCCGTCCTCTTGATATTCTATCTGAAACCATTTTTCTAATACTTTCTTCTAATGAGAATAATTCACGGGGTCCTTTAACTTGAATATCTAAGTATTTATGATTTAAAGTCTTAATTTCAATTTTACCTTCTAATTCAGAGTCAGATAACTTGCTACTCCCAAATCCTGTCATACTGTATACCAAATTAATTTCCTCCTTTATGTAATTTCTTTCTTGCTCAGTTTTAATTGATCAATAATTTCTTTAGACAAATAATCAACATCAAATGTGATCGGTATATCTAAACCAGCTTGTTTGAGATTATACAGCAATTGAACCATATGAGGCAACTCAAGGTTATTTTTTTCAAATATCGCTTTATTAGTTAAAATTTCTTTTGGAGTTTTTTTATCAATGACTTCTCCTTGGTTTAAGATATAGACATAATCAGCTAATTTATAAACTAATTCCACTTGATGAGTTGCTACTATTATAGCAGTTTTTTTATCTTGGTTATACTTGTTCAAGGTTTGTAAGATTTCTTTTTTTGAAATAGGGTCTAACTCAACAAAAGGCTCATCTAATACTAATATTTCAGGTTCCATGACTAAAGCTCCAGCTAATGCAACTTTCCTTTTTTCCCCACCACTCAAATAATGACAAAGTTTATTTAACAAATGTCTTATTCCTAATACATCAGCGATTTCATAAACTTTATTTTTGATAACTTGTTTACTCCACCCATGATTACGAGGTCCAAAAGCTATATCATCATAAACAGTAGGTCCAAGTAATTGTTCTTCTACATGTTGAAACAAAACTCCTAGCTTTTGTGATACTAAATCAGGATTTTTTGCAGGGTTTCTATTCAAGACTTCAATACTACCACTCGTTGGTTCTAATAGGCCCGTTATGTGTGAAAGTAATGTAGTCTTACCAGAACCATTAGACCCTAATATCACTATACGCTCTCCTTGATTTACTATAAAATCTAACCCACATAGGTCAACTTCTGTTTTATCTAAATACTTATGTTTAATACAGCTCACATGAACTACTCTTTTGGTCATAACATCACCGCCAAAAATAAGGTTATTACAGCTGTTATTATACTATATAAATTGTAACTGTAAAAACCTTTTGTAGTACTCCCCATAAACCCTGATCGATAGCCCCTAATAGCCATAATAGCGTAAAGTCGCTCACTCAAATCGACACTTTGTATTATTGACAGGCCTATTGCTGATCCTACATGTTTTAAATTTGTCACTAATTTTTTTGGATTATATCCGCCACGTACTCGCATTGACTTAAAAACCAGATGAAAACGATATAACATTATAAAAAAAACACGATATGTTAGAAAAATTATATCGATTAATAATTGTGGTACTACAGGTTTTAATAAAGCTATAATCTCAGTTATTGGTGCAGTACTAAACAATAATAAAACATTAAATACAGATGCAATTGCTCTGATTATTACTACCCATCCTAATTCATGTGAAAACACCAGTAGGTAAAAACTTGCGAAAATGATTGGATATAAAGTTAGTAATACTAAATATTTTAGACTAATTCTAGTTAGTAATAAATTAATTAATATAATTATTGTTATAAGTAGTAATGAAGATAAAGACTCGCTATAAAAAATTGCAGCAAAATATAAATGAGTTACTAAAAATTTCACCCATGTAGATCTTTTATGTAAAAACGATTCAGTATTTGCTAGATAATCAAAATAGTTTAGTTTCATTTTTTCCTCCCTATTTCACAGGATATCTGATAGAATAGTCAATTAAGTCTGGTTTTACTTTGGTAATATATCTAACAATCAATGAAATGATAATACTTTCTAATATAATTCCACCACTTACGATAGGAAGCACTACTAAAAGAAAAGATATAAAATTATTTGTAAAGTGATCAGTTGACACTGATATCGTTTCATGAGTATGATGTGAACATTCTAAGTGTGCAGCCACTTCTATAGGCATATTCATAGTTGATACTACCCCTACCATCAATACTGTTACTAGTAACAATGCAAAAACTGTTGTAAAAGCAACTCGTTTTACTAAACCAATATTAGACAAAGAATTAAAAATCGTCCTAGCTAAATACACTTCAAATCCAATAATTAAAGTATTAAGTCCTACTACAGTCAACCCTCCATGACCTACTAAAGCAAGAAATAAATTAACTATAAAAGCCGCTATAAATCCCAGGCCACTACCTAAAACTATCCCCGCTAATACTGTCAAATTTAAATGATATGGTATTAGACCTAACGGTATAGACATTCCTAGTAACATTAATGCAGATATAACCGCTGTATGAATAATCTTTTTTTTACTATTTTTATGTTTTTTTACATAATTTATAACTAATCCAAGGACTACAAAACATAAAGCAAATGAAATGAATATCCATATTCCTGGTAAAACTCCGTCTGGAATGTGTAAATGAGTCATCAATACTCCCCCTTTTCTAATGACAATCATGACATAAACCAAAAACTTTAAAACATGAGTAATTACTTTAAAACTTACATGCTCTTTTCAATGAGCTCTTAATTTAACGGACAGAAGTAATTTAAGGCAGTCCCACACCTAGTACATATTGCACGATGTTTATTTTAAGATACAAACAAGTATGTTCTTTGTTCTTCGAAACAAATTCAAGTTCTATATACTGTTGTGAGACTCCGCCATTTATCATGAAGTTTTGTGAAGATTGCCTTAGCAGATAGCGGTTTGTTTAGCGTTTCTAATAAAGAAACTATTTATTTTCGTTGAGTATTTTATATAGCAGTTATTTACAACCCCTATTTGCTTATTTACTGAAGATGTTTTAGATCTGTTAAAAATTATATTTTTTTACCATAAATTTTGTCAAAAAATTCTATCTTTAATTTTGCCATATATAACAGAAAACACAGTAGGAAATAAGGATAGTACAAGTATAGTCATCCAATTCTCTAGATTTAAAGGATGAGTATCAAATATCTGGGCTAATGGCTCTATATATACAACCAGACAAAATAACATAAATGAAGCTATTACTGCCATTATTAATTGTGGATTTTTAATAACCTTCGCTAAAGAAAGTCCACTTCGTACACTTTGACATTCAAAAACATAAATAAGCTGGCTTACTACTAAAGTTGAAAAGCCCATAGTTCTTGCAAAATCTAAATGGTCTGGTTGAAGTTCTAGTGCTCTATAAAATGTAAATATTGTTATCAAGCCGATCAAAAGTCCTCTTCCTAAAATCGTTTTAAAAAGCCCATCCGAAAATACACCTTCTTCAGGATCTCTAGGCTTTCTTTTCATTATATCTGGATCTTTTGGATCTACTCCTAAAGCAATAGCCGGCAATCCATCAGTTACAAGATTAACCCAAAGAATTTGAATAGGCTTTAAAGGTAGCGGTAACCCCATTAACATACCAAATAGCATAGTTAAAATTTCTCCAAAATTACAAGAAAGCAAAAACCTAATAAATTTTCTAATATTATCATATATTCCTCGACCTTCTTCAATAGCAGCTTCTATAGTTGAAAAGTTATCATCAGCTAAGATTAGTTCTGCCGCACCCTTAGTCACATCTGTTCCTGTAACCCCCATTGCAATTCCAATATCAGCTGATTTTACTGCTGGTGCATCATTTACACCATCTCCAGTCATAGCTACAATATTTCCACGATCTTTTAAAGCTGACACTATTCGCAACTTATGTTTAGGTGAAACTCTTGCAAATACTCTAATGTTATTTATCTTTTGATTAAGTTCTCGATCAGATAAACTATCTAATTCTTTACCATCCATCACCTTATTATCGGCATTTTTTGAGAAGAGATTAATCTTTTTTGCAATAGCTATTGCTGTTGCCTTATGGTCACCTGTAATCATAACTGGAGTAACTCCTGCTTTTTTGCATTTTAAAATTGAATCTTTAACCTCTTCTCTAGGTGGATCTAATAACCCCATTAAACCAACGAAAATCAGATCATTTTCAAGGTCTTCTAGCTTTTCATTTTTATTTTTATAATCATCATAACTAATCACTTTATAACCTACTGCTATATTACGCAAAGCTTTATTTGCCATTTCTTCATTTTTTTGCATAATGTTTTCTGTTGTTTTATGGTTTAATTCTCCGTTTTTATTATCAGTTATAATTTTTTTACAACGTGGTACGATTACTTCAGGTGCACCTTTGACAAACATTACAACTTGATTAGAATCATCTTTATAAAAGACACTCATTCTTTTTCTGTTGGAGTCAAATTGAATCTCATCTAAGTAAGTTATATCAGAAAAACTTAGTGGTGTAATATTATAATCTACAGCTGCTTGCAATAATGCTTTTTCTGTTGGTTCACCTCTAACTATTCCTTGTTCTTTTGTATAAAGAGTATTATTACATAAAGCAACAATTTGAAAACATAAGTTTAAATCTTTATTTTTCTTTGGCGAAACTTTTTTATGATTTGATGAGATAAAAGAGTGTCCATTATTCGTATTATTATGATAATGTAGAAGAGGAGTGTAAATTTCATCAACAATCATTTTATTTGTAGTTAAAGTTCCTGTCTTATCCGAACATATCACCGTTGCACAGCCTAAAGTTTCAACTGCTGGAAGTTTTCGTACTAGTGCATTTTTTTTCATCATCTTTTGTACACCAACCGCTAATGCTATTGTAACTACAGCAGGAAGTCCTTCAGGAATAGCAGCCACTGCTAAACTTACTCCAGCCATAAACATTTTATAGATCGGTTCTCCTCGTAAAACACCTAAAAAAGCAACAGCTATACATACTAATAAACAGATAGTAACTAATACTTTCCCTAAATTTGCCAACCTCTTTTGTAGGGGTGTTTCAACTTGTTGATTTTCATCAGCTAACATATGAGCTATCTGGCCCATTTCAGTCTCCATGCCAATATCTGTTACAATTCCAGTTGCAGAACCTTTAGTGACCATTGTTCCCATAAAGGCCATGTTATTGATATCTCCAATAGAATCAGGAGTAGAACTTAATCTATCTTCATGTTTTTTAACTGGTAAGGATTCACCTGTTAAGCTAGATTCTACTATCTCTAAGTTTCTTGTTTTATTTAATCGAATATCAGCTGGGACACGATCTCCAGATTCTAAATAAACAATGTCACCAGGAACAATTTCAGAAGCGGGGATTTCAGTAATCTCTCCATCTCTAATTACTTTAGCTTCTGGGGCAGTTAACTCTTTTAGTGCTTGAAGAGACTTTTCAGCCTTAAACTCCTGATAAAAACCTAATATAGCATTTAGTACTACAATAGCAATTATTGTTATCGCGTCTGTATATTCACCTAAAAGCCCTGAAACTGTGGTTGCTGCAAGCAAAACTAACACCATAAAATCCCTGAATTGATCTAAAAGCACTTCCCACCAGTTAAATGTTTCATCTGCCTTTAAACTATTTTCACCATAGTCTTTTTGTCTTTTAGAGACTTCACGATAAGATAATCCCCTTTTAATACTGGTTGATAGTTCAGCTTCAGTTTCTTCTGATGATTTAATGTAAAAAGACAATATATGCCCCCCCTTTTTTCATTAATGGGACTACTACTGATAATGTTTATTACAATAAATCTAAAATAATACTTTTATTGCAATAAAAGTATACAAAATTTGACCTGATATTTTTTTACCCTTATACTTTAACTGGCAATATAATTTTTACATAAACAGGAGTGAGATAAATGCCAATTGATGGTTTCTTTATAAAAGGTTTAGTATCAGAGCTTAAGCAAATAGAAAATGGTCGCATTGATCGAATTCACCAACCTACGAAAAATTCCCTAAAGATACAAATCTATAGTAAATCTGGAAAAAAGACATTATTATTAAGTGCAAATTCTAAATCTAGCAGTGTACATTTTACTAATAAATCTATGGAGAACCCACCAACTCCACCACCATTTTGTATGTTATTAAGGAAATTTTTAATTGGAGGTAAAATAACTAATATATCTCAATATGAAAATGATCGTATCATAGACTTTCATATAAAAAGAACCGATGAGTTTGATCTAACTAAAGAATTTATGTTGCCATGTGAACTGACTGGAAAGCACAGTAACATAGTTATAGTTAATAAAGGTACAAATCGAATTCTAGATGGAATTAAGCGAATTCAACGAGAACTCTCTGATGAAAGAGAAATTATTCCTGGAGTGCTGTTTGAAAGACCACCAAAGCAAAACAAACTAAATCCTTTTGATATAACTAATAATGAGCTTAAAAAACTTCTACAAAACACTTCTATCGAAGATGATTATGAAAAAATATTTTTTGAGAACTTTCAAGGTGTTAGTCCTCTTCTCTCAAAAAAAATAGTTAAAAAAAGTGGTTTTTTTAGTACTCAAGATTATAATGACCTTATTTCATACTGGAGTTCTACTAAAGAAAAGTTAATGTCACAAAATTACACTCCGATTCTGATAAAAGATGAAAAATTTGATGAAATAAAGGACATCTATTGGGATAAAAGTCTATTTGATAATGTTAAAACAATTGAATATAGCTCATTAAATGATGCAACCGATGATTATTTTTACTATAAGGAACGAAAAGAACTTACACATCAATTACAAACAAATTTAAAAAAGAAAGTAAACCAAGCATTAAAAAAGGCAAAAAAGAAATTTAAAAAACAAAAGAAGGAATATGAGAATTCGGAAGAAGGAAGTATATATAAAATTTATGGTGAGCTACTCAGTGCTAATTATCACCTATTAGCAAATGCCCATAGTAATGAGGTTTCAGTGTATAATTTCTATCAAGATCCACCTGAAGAGATAAGTATTCCTATTGATTCAAGCAAAACACCTGGAGAAAATATTGAAAATTACTTTAATAAATTTAAAAAAAGCACAAATAGAGTAGAAAAATTGGGTAAAGAAATAAAAATTACTAAAAATGAAATCAAATACCTTGAAGGATTAGTTTTTCAAATCGATGAAGCTAAAACATTAGAAGAGTTAGAAACTATTAAATTAGAAGCTATTCAGGAAGGCTATATTAAAAGAGAAAAAACACAAAAGAAAAAGAAAGAAACACAAAAAGATGACTATATTCGTTATTACTCTCAGGATGGTTATTTAATATTAGTAGGTAAAAACAACAAACAAAATGACTCTCTAACTTTAAAAGAAACTTCTAAAAATGATATTTGGTTACACACTAAAGAAATAGCAGGTTCACACGTAATTATTAAAGGTAACAATATACCAGAGAGTACTTTAAGTGAAGCAGCTAATATAGCTGCTTATCATTCAAAAGCAAGACATTCTGAAAATGTCCCAGTTGATTATACCTATGTTAAACATGTCAGAAAGCCAAAAGGTGCTAAACCTGGTATGGTATTTTACGAGAATTACAAAACTATCTATGCAAACCCTTATGAATTAGAACAAAATGAGAGCTAAAAAAGCCACCCTTTAGGTGGCTTTTTTAGCTTCTTTTAATATATCTTTCATGTCGTTAGGTAACGGGGCTCTAAAAAACATTTCCCTTTCATATTTAGGGTGATTAAAGCTTAATGAAAAGGAATGTAGTGCCTGTCCTTCTATTTGTTGTGTTAACGATTTACTAGTTCCATATACAGGATCACCTACTAAAGGATAACCTAAATGACTCATATGCACTCTAATTTGATGAGTCCTACCGGTCTCTAACTGTATTTTTAAAAGAGTCATATTTGAAAAACTATTCAAAACTCTAACACGTGTTACTGCTCTTTTACCACTTGGTTGTACAGACATCTTTTTTCTATTTCTGCTATCTCTAGCTATTGGTAGATCAATTGTTGCTTTATCATTTGGAAAATTTCCAGATACTAGAGCTAAATAAGTTCTTTTAATATCACGGTTTTGCAGGTCTCTAGATAATATTTGATGTACATAGTCATTTTTTGCAACTACCAATAATCCAGAGGTGTCTTTATCTAATCTATGGACTATTCCTGGACGTTCTTTTGATGTCCCCTCAGAAAGGTTTTCACAATGAAATAAAAGAGCATTTACTAATGTCCCTTGATGATTACCTGCGCCTGGATGAACTACCATACCTCTTTCTTTATTGACAACTAACACATCTTCATCTTCATAAACTATATCAATTGGTATATTCTCTGGTTTCACATTTATATCATCAGCACACGTCTCAAAGTTAACTATGATTTCATCACCGGTTTTCACTTCATATCTAGGTTTTTTATGGTGACCATTAACCTGAACTAATTCTTTTATAATCAATTCCTTTGCTTTTGATCTACTAAGTTGTGAAACTCGTTCACTAATAATAAGGTCTAGTCTTTTTTGACTATCTTCTTGTTGACATTGAAACTTAGTTTCCTCCAAATTACTTCCCCTTTCCTACACAATGTTTTAAAACAAGTCATCTGTCTCTTTATAAGAAAAAAGTATAAAATATACTAAAATCGATACACCCATTACAATAGCTACATCAGCAACATTAAAAATCGGCCACACTCTAAAATCAAAGAAATCCACCACATAACCTGTTCTAATTCTATCTATTAAATTACCAACAGCACCACCAAACTGAAGTGCTAAAGCGAATTTTACAAGCTTATAATTATCATTTAGCTTATAAAAAAGATAAAGAATTACTAGTAGTAAACCTATTGTCATTATAATGAAAAAAGTAGTTCTATGGGCTAAAATTCCAAATGCTGCTCCTGGATTAACTGAATATGTAAGATGAAAAACATTATCAATAATTGGAATACTCTGACCTAATTCCATATTTGTTTTAATATACCATTTACTAATCTGATCAATAGCTATAATTAAAAAAATCAAAATGAAAAGCCCCACTAACACCAATCCCTCCTACAATCTTTTTATACCCTCTTAATTTTAGCACAATGTTATTATATTGACAATTTTATTCTTCTCTACGCCTCCTATATCTCTTTCTCTTTTTAAATCTCATAGGATCAATATTAGGATCTTGCATTTCAGGATCTTCAGTAGAAAAACTATCTATCTTATCGACCGACCCATGAGCTTCTTGTGGGAAATCATAATCCTCTTCTGTTTCGTCGGCACTACCCATTCTTTCTAATTTCTGCCATGTATCCTCTTTATCAAAATATGTATAGTTATTTGGATCATTTGTAGTTCTCATTTGTTCTATATGGGTTTCATCTTCAAAGTAAGGAAAATCTTTGCTATCTTGCTCTTGATCTTGTGCACATTCAACACAATATCTAGTATATGGTACTGTCTCTAATCTTTCTAGAGATATCTCTTCATCACAACATTCACAACTACCATATTCACCTGACTCTATCTTATCTAATGCTCTATTAACTTCCTGTAACCTTTCTCTATTAACATTAGACATAGTTATATCTTTTTCCATCTCATATTGTTCTGATGCTAGATCACCTGGGTGATTATCATGACTAGAAAGTTCTGAAGTTGTCTCTCTCAATTCTTCTTGACGTTCTGTATTATCTTCATATTGGTTTTTAAGCTTCTCTTTTAAATTTAATAATTGATTTTCGAAATATTTTAATTCTCGATCTGTCATTGAATTGTACCTCCTTTTAGAGATGTTTTTGTACTATTTTTACAATCTCTGCTATAAAATCTCCGATAACAGGAAGATTTAATACAACCAATTGTTGTAAAAAGTAGATTAAAAGAGCACCTAAAATAGTTACACCAACTGAAAATCCTAAACCTCGAGCTACTCCCCCTAAAAAGTTAATCCAAAAAAAACGAATTGGACTATTTAGCAATTGCATATATTCTGATAATTTAAATCTTTCTAATTTATCTAAAAGTTCAGCGGTTTGTTCAACCAGTTTTTCTTGTAATTTATTATCGTTATTTTTCATTATTTCATCCCCCTTATTAATTTAACCAGCTTTTTAATAATTATTTTATGTGTTAATAAATGTTAAAAACCCCCTGAAAAATTTTTCAGGGGGTATAAATAAATGAGAGCTAGTCTTCAGATATAACTGAATCACATCTAGGACAAAGTTCTCCATCTTCTGATATCATACTATGATAGTTCCAACAACGTGGACATTTTTCTCCTTCAGCATTTTCAATAACAATAGTTACTCCATCTTCTGTAGTTTCTACTAATAATGCTTCTTTTATTTCATCTTCATTAGCCGAATCCTCTTCGTTTAGCTCTCCTTGAGATACAATAAAGAGTTCAGCAAGGCTTTTTGAAAAAGGCTGTAATTTCTCTTGTTTTTCTTCAGGTGCATAAATCTTAACTTTAGCCTCTAAAGGACTACCAATTTTTTTGTCTCTTCTTACACTCTCTAATGCTTTTGCTACTTCTTTTCTAAATTCTAAGAAATATTCCCATTGCTCTTCTAATTTATGATCAACAAACTTTTCATTCACTTGAGGCCAATCAGCTAATTGCACTGACTCTTTATTTTCACCTGGCATATGTGACCAAATTTCTTCACTCGTAAATGTTAATACAGGTGCTAGTAATCGAACAAGAGCATCTAAAATATAATACATTGTAGTTTGTCCTGCTTTTCGTTCAGTTGAGTTTTCAGGCATAGTATAAATTCGATCTTTTATGACATCTAAATAAAATTGACTTAACTCAACTACACAAAAGTTATGCACCATATGATAAAATTCATGGAAATCAAATTTATCATATGATTTTGTTGCTTCTTTAATCACATGTTGCAATCGAGATAAAATATATCGATCAACATCTTGTAACTCATCATATGGAACCTGATCAGTTTCTGGCTCAAAATCGTGTAAATTACCTAAGATAAATCTAGCTGTATTTCTGATTTTTCGATAGCCTTCTGTTATTTGTTTTAAAATGTTCTCTGAAACTCTAACATCATGCTTGAATTCACTTGAAGCAACCCAAAGTCTGAGTATATCAGATCCAAACCTATCAATAATTTCTTTAGGTGCTATTACATTACCCATAGATTTACTCATCTTCTTACCTTCTCCATCAACTACCCAGCCATTAGTTAGAACTGTGCGATAAGGTGAATTACCTTTAGTTGCTACAGCCGTAAGTAGTGATGACTGGAACCAACCACGATATTGGTCACTTCCTTCTAAATAAAGGTCAACAGGCCATGTAAGTTCTTCACGCTGTTCACAAACTGCTTTATGAGTTGAGCCAGAGTCAAACCAAACATCCATTATATCTGTTTCTTTTGTAAAATTCTCATGTCCACACTCACATTTAATTTCATCTGATAAAATTTCATCAGCTTCTTTTTCGAACCAGGCATCAGAACCTTCTTTACCAAAGAGATCAGCAACAATAGAAATACTTTCTTCTGTAATAAGCTCTTTACCACAATCTTTACAGTAAAAAATCGGAATAGGTACTCCCCAAACACGTTGTCTTGAAATACACCAGTCATCTCGGTTATTAACCATATTTCTTATTCTTTCTTCTCCCCATTCAGGTACCCACTTAACGTCATTTATAGAATCTAAAGCTTGTTTTCTAAATCCATCTACAGACGCAAACCATTGCTCTGTTGCACGAAAGATAACTGATTTTTTACAACGCCAACAACCTGGATATTGGTGTGTAACAAAGCTAAGGGATAATAAATAACCTTTTTCTTCTAGAGCTTTCGTAACAGCTTTATTAGCTTTGTCATAATACAGTCCAGCAAATTGTCCGGCCTCATCTGTAAATACTCCACTTTCATTAATTGGTGAAAACACCTCTAAATCATACTTTTTACTTATTTCATAGTCCTCTTGCCCATGTCCAGGAGCTGTATGAACACAACCAGTACCTTGTTCTAATGTTACATGATCACCTAGGATTAATAATGATTCACGCTCAAACAGAGGATGCTGACATTTTAATCCTTCAAGTTCTTCACCTAAAAATTCTTCTTTTATTTCATAGTCTGATACTTGAATTTTTTCCATTACATCTTCAACTAATTCTGAGGCAAGCAGATATTTTCTCTCTTCTACTTCTACAAGAGAATACTTGAATTCAGGATGTAAAGATATCGCCATATTTGCTGGAATTGTCCAAGGAGTTGTAGTCCAGATCATTACCTCAACTTCTTCTTCTTTAAGCTTTCCTTTTCCATCTTTGATAGTAAAACCAACATAAATTGATGGAGATCGTTTGTCTTGGTATTCCACCTCTGCTTCCGCTAAAGCTGTTTCACAATCAGTACACCAATAGACTGGTTTTTTACCTTTGTAAATATAACCCTCCTGCGCCATTTTACCAAATAATTTGACCTGTTCTGCTTCAAATTCTGGAGAAAGAGTTAAATAAGGATTTTCCCAGTCTCCACGTACACCTAGACGCTTAAACTGTTCTCGTTGAATATCAACATATTTTAACGCGTATTCACGACACTTTCTTCTAAATTCGACATTTGAAAGTTTTTTACGGTTAACTTTCTTCTTTTTTGTAATCTGGTGTTCAATAGGAAGTCCATGAGTATCCCAACCGGGTACATAAGGTGAATCATAACCTTGCATTGTTTTAAACTTAACTACTATATCTTTTAATACTTTATTTAATGCATGCCCCATATGGATATCACCATTTGCATATGGAGGTCCATCATGTAACACATATTTAGGTTTACCTTTTTTATGTTCTAATACTTTATTGTAAATATTTTCTTGTTCCCATTTACTAAGAATTTCAGGCTCTCGCTGTGGTAATTTAGCTTTCATTGGAAAATCTGTTTTAGGTAAGTTTAAAGTATCTTTGTAACTCATTGTTAACCACCCTCCTATTTTTATTAAATAACAAAAAAGCACGCCCCTCTAGGGGCGAGCTTATCCCGCGGTACCACCCTAGTACTGGAAATTTTACCAGCACTTTAAGCAGTTAACGCCTGCTTAACGCTTTAAGCTACTAAAATTCACTTAAAGAGCTCTGGGATGATCTTCGCCTATTTTAAATCACCAGTTCTCAGCCACCTGGCTCTCTGTAGATTTTAAAAAAAGGCTACTCTTCCCTTCATAGCTATTATCCATCAAGATATTTTTATAAATTATAGCATATTCAAAAATTCCGTGCAATAATATTACATATCCTTTTAAGAGTCACCTTGTTCCTCACTAGTAAATTCATTAGAGTCAGCTGTTTCTACTGAATAATCCTCCTGATAATCAACATCATTCTCTTGCAAATTATCTGATTCTAGTAATTCTAGCTGTGTCTCTAACATCGACTTAAATCGAGCTTTATATGTTTTTTCTTGTTTTTTAAGTTCTTCTATTTCAGATTTTATTCTACTAACTTGGTTATTAGCTTCTTCAATTTTCTTATTTGCATCGCTCTCAGCTTCACGTTTAATTAACTCTGCTTCTTTTTGTGCACTTTCCTTTACTTCCTCTGCAGTTTCTTGAGCTACAATTATTGCATTATGCAAAGTTTCTTCCATTTTTTGATAATGTTCTATTTTATTATTTAATTTCTCTACCTCATCTTTTAGTTCTATATTTTTCTTAATTATACTTTCGTAATCTTTTACTACTTGATCTAAAAACTCATTAACTTCATCTGGATTATAACCACGGATACCTTTGGAAAATTCTTTATTATGTATATCTAAAGGAGTTAAAGTCATCATTACACCTCCTATGGATGAAAATTATTTATAGCGTCTTAATCTGACATGCCTCCTTCCTTTTCGACTTTTCCCGCCAACTTCTGCTACTTCAACCCTTCCCTTTCCTCGAAGTGAAATAACATCACAGGTGTTTACAGTAGTTTTAGGATCAGATGTTGGTTTCCAATTAATTTTTACTCTTTCTGCTTTTATAAGTTGATTCATTTTACTTCTTGATGCTCCAAATCCTATACTTGAAACTGCATCTAACCTTAAACTTGATACTGTACCTGTTATTTCTTTTGTAAATTCTTCCTTAGGTAGTTTTAACTCATCATCAGCAACATAAATTGATACACTTGTATTCTTAATTTGAACTAGATTATCACATATAAATTGTGAGATCTCTCTATCAACAGCTAAAAAAACTTTATTATTTTCCATAAACAACTGAATATCACCGATTTTTTCTCTTTTTAAACCTAGACCTAATACTGCTCCTAATACATCCCTGTGTGAAACCTTTTCAAACTCAAACCGAACTTGTATCTCCAAAACTTCTATTCCTAGATCTTTTTCTGTAATATTCCATACTTTTGGAAAAATCCCTACTTTTTTACGTTCACTACTATCAAACCCTCCATGAAATACTGCAGAAATATCTGCAAAGCTATTAATGATTCTCTCAGCAATATCCACTTGATGTGGATCCAAAAAATCAGTGATTTCTAATTTTTGCTGCTCAAAAACCTTATTTGCCTTATCATATACTTTACTTGCAGTTTCTTTATCAACAGGATGGGTATAATGGTTTAAAATTTTATGTTTATCATCTTCCATCTTATGCCTCCTTCTCTAAAGTAAATAACTAAAACTAAACAATATACGCTGTAATAAATTTAATATCAATAAAGCAATTAATGGTGAAAGATCAATATATCCTCCACCTCCAACAGTTATTGGCGACACTAAATTTCGGATTGGAGATAAAAAAGGTTCTGTTATTTTAAATATAAATTTATTTGCGTTAAAAAGAGTCCGATACCTAAAAGGGTCTGGTTTTAAAAAAGAGAAAATAACTCGTAAAATTAGTAAAGTATATATTATTTGAAATAAAAAACCGAATATTCTTGTTACAAACAATTACCTCAACCCCTTTATTCCTCGTTATACTTTTGCTCAAGTTCATACTCACTATTAATAGAACTTATTTCACCTTCAATTTCTATATTTGGTGGTGAAAATAAGAAGATATTTTGACCTATTTTATGTAGGTTGCCATCAAGAGCAAATACCGTCCCACTTACGAAATCAATAAGCTGTTTAGCTGTTTCGACTTCTAAATTTTCTAAGTTAACTATAACTGGGAATCCATTTTTAAGATACTTACCAACCATTTGAGCTTCATCATACTTTTTAGGGGCTAATAAAAAGACTTTAATATTATGTTGGTTAGATGCTTTGTGTAACGGTACTACCTGATTATCTTTATTCTTTCTAGCAACCTTCTTCTTTTTGTTTCTTTCTGAAGTTTCTCGAACTGGTTCAGTTTCTTCTTCTTCAATAATTTCTTCTTCAGTTTCTTCTGCTAGACCTAAAAATACTAACATTTTTTCAAAAAAACTCATGTTTAATTCCCCTCCTCTCTAGATTTGAAAAAAGCACGTCCAATTCTCACAAGATTAGCCCCTTCCTCTATAGCTATTGGGAAATCATGTGACATTCCCATAGATAAGTACTTAAAGTCATCAATTTCAAACTCATCTTTAATTTTTCTAAATAATTCAGTCATTTTAACATAATATGGCCGTATTTCTTCTGGATCTGGATAGTATGGAGTCATTGTCATTAATCCTCGTATATTAATGTTAGGATAACTGTTCATAGTTTTATCTATAAAAGGTGTAACTTGATCAGGTGAAATACCATATTTTGATTCATCTTGTGCTATGTTAACTTGAACTAAGGCATCAACATAAATATCATCTTTCTTAGCTCGCTTATCTAACTCTTTAGCTAGTGATTTCCTATCTAAGGAATGAATTAAGTCTACATAATTAATTAAATATTTCACTTTATTACTTTGAAGATGTCCAACAAAATGCCAGTTCACTTGATCACCTAATTTCTCAATTTTCGGTACTGCAGTTTGTACTTTATTTTCACCTAGATCTGTAACACCTAAGTCAAGTAGTTTATTCATCTGATCTAAATTAGCATATTTAGTAACTGCTACCATTTTGATATCATTTTCTGAAGTTCCTGCTTTTTTCGCAGCTTCAGATATACAATGTTTAATATCAGACAAGTTATATTTAATACATTCTATATTAGTCATGCTAATCCCCCTTTCTTACCTTAATTTGTCACCCTCTCTGACAAAAAAGGTGCTTGTCACTATTAAACTTCCTTCATCTAAACCATCTGCTAGTACATAATCATCTGCCTTTAACTCATCTATAATTTCAATACTTTTAAAGCGGACAATACCTCTTTTAATAAGATATACCCCAGTTTGTCCGTCTTTTTCAGTAAGTGCACTTTCCGGTATTTTAAATCCTGTACGTGTATTCTTAACTAAATTTACTTCTGTAAATCTTGTTTCCCAAAAGTCTTCAATTTCGCGCCTAAACTCAAGATTTACAATTCCATAATCATCATGTTCTTTAACATCTAAAACTTTACCTGTAAGAGTGTCCCCTTGATTAAAATGAAATTCTGTTGGTACACTCTTCCCCTCATCAAAATAAGATAACTTCGATGAATTTACAATTACCATAGCTTCCCATCGATGATTATCTACCATTTTAAACAATGGAGCTCTTGCAACTGCAACTTCATAGTCCTGTAAATATTCTTCATATTGACCTTTGTATTGATTAATTTTTTCAGGTGTAATACTCTCTTTGTCTAATTTTTCTTCTAACCCGTCAATGAAAAAACTAATAATTCCTGGTTTAGGTGCATTAATTTTAGTAGACTCATCAGTATTTCCCAGTTCAATATCAGGATTAACTAGCTCTTGATAATTAGAATCTAATTCTTTTAATTCTTCTATAGTTTCACTTATATGAGCTCCACTAGAATCTTGATTTCTTAAAGCAGATAATTCTATTTCAAATCTAGCTAGTGTTTTGTTAATCTCATTTGCTATATCATCTGTGGTTTGAAAATCTTTTTCAGTAATTGATACTTGATCATAAGAAATTATAGGTTGGCCTTTCTGTACTCTTTTTCCTTCTTGTACCAGTCGATTTGTTTTACCTGAAACTGGTGCATAAACGATTTCTTCGTCTCTTCTTATAACAGCTGTGAGATCTTCTAACCAATATTCTTGTTTGTCTTTTTCAAGAACTTCAATATCTACAAACCTAGCAAAAATAAAACTACGTGCCCACGACAAGAACAAAACCAAAAAAAGTATTAATAAAAATAAAATCAAAAGAGGCAGTAATGAAGGTTGCCTTTTACTATCATTTCTAGGTTTTTTATTACGGTTCTTTGGAAAATTTACTACATTACCTGTGTTGCTATTTCGATTCAAACTACTCCCCCTTCCAAATCGATTACATTAATTTAATATTGCATTATTATAAATTCTCCTAAAAACTGAAAGTTCCTGCTAAAAAGTTTATTTTAACGATATTAAACCCATCATACGTCCTGTTTTTTTTCCTCCTCTACGATATGAGAAAAAAATGTCATAATTACAAAAGGTACACATATTACTCACCATAATATTTTTGATTAACACTCCAGCCTCTTGTAGCTGTAAAAAATTGGTCTTCCATAAATCTAAATAAAGTCCACTTTGTTTTTTTAGAAAAATTTCAGACTTATATGATAGTCCTTGCGCCTTTTTATATAGTTCATCACCAACTTGATAACAACATACTCCAATTGACGGGCCTATAATAACTTTGATATCTTCAACATTTCCGCCTAACTCAAGTATTTTTAAAACTGATTTTTTACCTATCTCTGAAAAAGTACCTTTCCATCCTGCATGTACTAAACCAACTAATTCTAATTTAGGCTCATAGAAAAATATTGGAACACAATCAGCAAAACTACCAAGTAATGTGACATTTTTTGTTAATGTTATTAAACCATCAGTTCTTTCGATCCCCATCTCATCATTTATCAACATCCCTTTTGAGCCTAAGCTTTCTATGATCTCAATATTATCACCGTGTACCTGATTACCAAATACTACACGTTCAGGATCACAATTTACACCTTTTACAAATCTAATTCTATTATTTTTAACATTATCTTTGTTATCTTGAACTGAAAAACCTAAGTTAAGACTATTATATGGTTCTTTACTCACACCACCAAATCTAGTCGAAAAAGCCAAATTAACCTCTTTTGAGCTAAAAAAATCAGTAGTTAAATAAACTATTCCATTTTTCCCTTCAGTAAATTTCATGTTACGATCAGACAATAATAACTCCCCCAGTAAACATAAAATATCATCTATTGTTTATCTATTAATTATAACAACAAAAAACCCCGTACAAAAGGGTACGAGGCATTCTCTATAAATTAATTTAATCCTAATTAATATTTAGCTTTTTGTATCTTTTGAATTCCGTGATTTCCTATGGGTTCCAGGAACTTCTACTAAAATAACATCAGAACCTATTTTTACTATTTTTTCCCAAGGTATAATATAATCTCTGTCTCCTCCAAATAAACCAAAAAATTTACCTGGTCCTGGTACTATAATCGCATTGATATAACCTTCAGAGTCATCGATCTCTAAATCACTTACAAAGCCTAACCTTTTTCCGTCAAATACATTAACAATTTCTCTTCTTCTTAGGTCGGAAGCTTTTATCATTTTTATGCCCCCTCACTAACATGTATATGACTATGATTCAATATTATTGCTATTAATTAAAAAACTTTCTTTAATCCAATCCTTAACAACTCTATTATATAAAAGCTGCATTTCAAATGTGTTAGTTTCAGTATCTAACATTTGAAATGCAGCTCAAAATAGTCAACAATATATATCTATGATTGTTTTTCTGATATATTCTTTTTTAATTGAGATAATGCTGCTTTTTCTAATCTTGAAACCTGTGCTTGGCTAATATTAATCTCCTCAGCAACTTCCATTTGTGTTTTTCCGTTAAAGAAACGTTTGTGAACAATTAATTTCTCTCTTGAAGTCAACTTGTGCAAGCCTTCTTTTATCGCTAATTCTTCTAGCCAATTCTTATCTTGATTTTTTTCATCACTAATCTGATCCATTACGTAAATTGGATCTCCACCATCATGATAAATAGGTTCAAATAATGAAACCGGATCTTGGATAGAATCTAACGCAAAAACAACTTGTTCTTTACTTATGTCTAACCTCTTAGCAATTTCAGATACAGAAGGCTCTTCGGAATTCTTTTCTACCAACTCATCTCTAATTTGTAACGCCTTGTAAGCTATATCTCTTAAGGAACGACTGACCCTAATCGAATTATTATCTCTTAGATATCTTCTAATTTCACCAATTATCATTGGAACTGCATAGGTGGAAAATTTAACATTTTGAGATAAATCAAAGTTATCAATAGCTTTTATTAATCCCACACAGCCAACCTGGAAAAGGTCATCAACATATTCTCCGCGATTATTAAATCTTTGTATAACACTAAGTACTAACCTCAGATTACCATTAATTAGTTCTTGTCTTGCAAAATCATCACCATCTTGCATCCTCTTAAAAAGTTCTTTCATTTCATTATTTTTTAATACGGGTAACTTGGAGGTGTTAACATTGGAGATTTCCACCTTTGTACTGCTCATTTTTCATCGCCCCCCTGTTGCATTGCTTATCTGTCCTTATTTATCTCCAAGTACCCTTTTTTTATACTGAGGACAACTACTGCATTTTATTAATTTCTTTTTTCATCCTTTTAATTATTCTCTTTTCAAGTCTAGATATATAAGACTGTGAAATCCCTAATATATCGGCAACTTCCTTTTGTGTTTTTCCATATTCTTTACCAAGACCAAACCTTAACTTCATTATAGTTTTTTCTCTCTGAGAAAGTTTTTCTAAAGCAATTTTTAATAAGTTTTTATTCACCTTTTTCTCTATATTTTTATGAATAACATCAATATCTGTACCTAATACATCAGACAATAATAATTCATTACCATCCCAATCAATATTCAATGGTTCATCTATAGAAACTTCATTTTTTAACTTATTATTTCTTCTCAGATACATTAGTATTTCATTTTCAATGCACTTTGAAGCATAAGTAGCCAGTTTAATTTTTTTTTCAGGATCAAACGTATTCACTGCTTTTATTAAACCAATTGTCCCAATTGATATTAAGTCTTCTATATTAACTCCAGTATTTTCAAACTTTCTTGCTATATATACCACTAACCTAAGGTTTCTTTCTATTAAAGTTGATTTGACTTCTTGGTCTCCCGACGTCAGTTTTTCTAATAGTTCTTTTTCTTCTTCCTTTGATAGTGGCGGGGGAAGCGCTTGACTACTACCAATATAATGTATTGGTGGTTTTTTTAAAATATTCCACTTATACAAGATAAATAGAATTTTAAACAAAATTGCTCTCATATTATCCCTCCGCATAATTAAATAATTCTAGCGATATCAAACCATTATTTTCTCCATCAATATTAAGATTTTGAAAAGTAACGGCGATTAGCGCTGACACTTCTTGCCATTCTTTATCATTTACTTCTTTTTTTATGAATAACTCTTCGGGGCGAAATGCAAATAAGAAACCATGTTGATTACCTAAAGATTGAAACCATATTGGAAAAAATCTTACTTTTGTATTACTATGCAAATTTTCTGGCTCTATGTCTTGTGATAAGTTTGCAAATTGTGACATAAAATTTTTCTCCTGAAAGGAAAGTAAATCCTCTAATATCTGTGCTTCTACTACTAGGCAATATTCCCCGGTAAATGTTTTCAACTGATTTCCAGTGTCTACAAGTACCTTGAAATTTTTACTTTTCCCATTAAACTTGACTTTAACAGGTATAGATAATCTTTTTAATGTTGTTTTTCGCTCTACAAGTCTTGTTGCAGATATCACCCCAAATCCTAAAATTAATACTAAAAATAGATACTTAAAGGACAAGTCACCTGGTAATAGAATAATAGGTTCGTGAATATTAGCAGTCAAATATAATATACCGAATATTCCGCCTCCTACTAAAAAACTTACTCCATAAAATGATAATAAAACAACAATAATAGATTTTGGGTTAAATCTACCAAATGCTATTAATACCATTAGCAGGGAAATTACAATTTTTAAAATAATATCACCATTAAACGATGGCAAAAGAACTCCAATTGCACCAACTAAACTTGCTAAAAATATTTTGTACTTTAATATTCTTATATTAAGAAGTTTTCCTGTAATAAATAATAAAATACTATTAATAAGCAAGTTAATAATTAGTAAAACTTCTCCAATAATATACACTTTAGGTACATCCCTCCTCCAGACGAACTTGTCCTGTATAAAATTATTCATCAGTTATTTCAGTTATGACAATTATATCATTATAGGTTAAAAAAGTTTGTCATAAACAATATATAAACATAAAAAAAGAGCGACTAATTTAGTCGCTCTTAACTATTACTTGTCGGAATTTTTCTTCCTTCGTAAGAATGCTGGTATGTTAATGTCATCTCCAACAAAAGAACTATTGGCTAATTCTTCTTTGGTAGCTTTTTGAACATTATTATGTTGCTGTTCATTTTGCAATTGCCCTTGTCGTTCATCATCGTCAAAACCTGTAGCTATTACAGTAACCTTTACTTCATCCCCCATATTATCATCAATTACTGCACCAAAAATTATATTAGCATCTTCTGAAGCTGCTTCAGCTACAATATCAGCAGCTTCATTAACTTCAACTAGACCTAGGTTTGATCCACCAGTTATATTTAATAATATTCCTTTAGCTCCTTCGATACTTGTTTCTAACAACGGACTTAAAGTAGCTGATTTAGCAGCTTCAACAGCCCTGTTATCATCATCACTCGAACCAATTCCCATTAATGCAGTTCCTGTATCTGTCATAATAGTTTTAACATCAGCAAAATCTAGGTTTATCAAACCTGGTACAGTTATTAAATCAGAAATTCCTTGAACACCTTGCAATAAAACTTCATCAGCAACTCCAAAGGCTTCAACCATAGTCGTTTTTTTCTCTACCACTTGAAGTAACCTATCATTAGGTATAACAATCAGAGTATCAACACTTTGTTTAATCTCTTCTATTCCAGTCTCGGCCTGTTTTTTTCTTTTACGTCCCTCAAAAGTAAATGGTTTAGTACAAACTCCAACGGTTAAAGCTCCTAGCTCTCTTGCAATATTAGCTATAACAGGTGCTGCACCAGTACCTGTTCCACCACCCATTCCTGCTGTAACAAAAACCATATCTGCGCCTTTTAAAGCTTGTTCTATTTCATCACGGCTTTCTTCAGCCGCTTTTTTTCCTACTTCTGGGTTAGCTCCTGCTCCTAACCCTTTGGTCAAGTTTTGTCCTAATTGTAGCTTTAAGTTGGCCTCAGAAATGTTTAGTGCCTGTGAATCTGTATTTACTGCCACAAATTCGACACCACCTAATCCGGAGGATATCATACGGTTCACTGCATTATTTCCTCCTCCACCAACTCCAATAACTTTAATTTGTGCAAACTGATCTGTTTCCATATCAAATTCCAGCATGGGCATTCCCCTCCTTCTCTAGCAGATAAAATTATTGTATATAATCAGATGTTTATTCAAAAAAATCTAACACCCAATCCTTAACTTTTGTTATAACTCCTGTAAGCTGTGTATTTTCATTCCCTTCAGGTTCAAGAGAATGAAGGTTGTTTTCAGTTACATATTGAATAATACCAACCCCGACAGAATAAATAGGATTATTTGCCCCTAATAATCTGGGTTCGGCAATACGAATATGAGCATTTAGTTCGTGTTCTGCAATTTCTTTAACACCCTTTAACTTTGTAACACCTCCTGTTAAAACAATCCCGGCTGCCAGATCATTGCTATTATAACCAAGTTGATCGAGCCTTTCCCCTACTAAATAAAAAATCTCTTGTACACGTGGTTCAATGATCTCTGTAAGTTCAACTGCATCAATTTTGACTGATTCTTTTTTTCCTACTTGTACTATCTCTAACATTTTGTCATTATCTGCTATTTCAGTCAATGCTATTCCATGTTTAACTTTAAGTTGTTCAGCTTCTTCTTGTGGTGTTTTAAGACCAACAGCTATATCATTAGTAATAAAATTTCCACCAACATTTATTACATCTAATTGATGTAAATGTCCATTTTGGAAAACACCTATCTCTACAGTACCGCCTCCAATATCAACTAAAACTACTCCTAGTTCTTTTTCATCATTTGTAAGTACTGCTTCTGCATTGGCCATTGGGTTCAGTACTAGCCCATCTACATCTAATCCTGCCCTTGTAACACACCGTAAGATATTATGTACACTTGTACTTTTCCCTGCTAGTACTAGAGCTTCAACTTCCATTCTCACACCAAGCATCCCGACAGGATCTTTAATTCCATCATACCCATCTACTATGAATTGCCTTGGGATAACATCAATTATTTCTCTATCGGGAGGTAAAGCTATTACTTTTGCTGCTTGGATAGCTCTATCAACATCTTCGGGTGTAATTTCTTTATCATCACGACTAACTGCAACAACACCATTATTTTCTATCAATTGAACATGCGATCCTACAACGCCTACAAAAACTGACTCAATTTCTACTCCTGCCATTCTTTCAGCTTGTTCAACTGCACTTGTAATTCCATCAATAGTTTTTTCTAGATCTACAATCCCACCATTTTTAATACCATCTGATAGACTTGTCCCAACACCGATTATATTTATATTATCACCGGTCCCCATTTCGCCAACTATAACGCGAACATGGGTGGTGCCAATATCTAAACTGGTAATTATATTTTTTGTGACCAAACTAGCACCTCCCATCAAACACTACAAATATACTATTATTAAATACTTCAACGTCTATAAAAAATTTCCTTTTTTTATGTACACTAAAATTATTAACTATCTTTTCCATTTTCAACTAAAACTGGATTACTTGGGACACGTAAATCTAGATAATAATTATCACTTAAATTATATAATTTGTGTTGAACATTTTTTAGAGTATCAAATTTTTGTTCGATATCTGAATATGTACCGAGTTTAACTAAAAAGCCATTATCTAAATAGAGTCTAAACTTATCTTCTGTTAATTTAATTTCAGATATATTGTTTAACTCATATTTTGCGATACTTTTAAATATACTTTCTACTGAAGAAGATAGTTGACTTTCTAAAGAATTACCTACTTTAATTTCAGAGAACAAACCTTCTGTTCCAGTTACAAATGGTAGCCCTTGTGAAAGATTAGATACTTCTTCTAATATTGTTGAATCTGACGATACTAAATAATGTTCTCCCTCATATATCAATAGTGCTTCTGGTCGTTTTTCATCAACTTCTATATATATATCATTTGGGAAACTCTTCTCAACAGTTATGACGTCATCTATCAAATGATTTAAAGAAAGTGTTTCTTTTATATCTCTTTCTTTTAAAAACCAATAATTCATATTATGATCTTTTATCAGATCCTTCACTTTTTCTTCTCTAATGTAGTTAGTCCCAATTATATATATATCGTCAATAACAAAATAACTTGAAGTCATAGTAAAAACAAGGGCTAAAAGACCTAAACAACTAAGTAAAACTACCCAAATTGTTTTCTTTATTCTTTTATTATTCTTTTTTATTGTTTTACGCCTTTTCTTATTAAGCTTGTCCATATAAAACCTCCATGAAAACGCCTAGATTAATAGGCGTTTTCATTTGATAAGTGAGTTATTTGATTTTTAGGTATCCTTAATATATTAGCACCTAATGATTTTAAATCTTCATCAAAACTCTCATGTCCTCTTTCTATATGATCTATATTTTCTATAACCGTTACACCTTCCGCCCCTAAAGCTGCTAAGACCAAAGCTGCCCCTGCTCTTAGATCAGTAGCTTCAACTACTGTTCCGCTTAAAACAGAAACCCCAGTTACTTTTGCGGTTTGTTTTTTAACTTCAATTTTCGCACCTAACTTTCTTAATTCAGGAACATGGTTGAATCTTCCATCGAAAATTTTTTCTGTAATGAAACTGGTACCTTCAGTAAAACAGGAAAATGCTAACAACTGTGGTTGCATATCAGTCGGAAAGCCAGGGTAAGGCTGTGTCGTTACGTGTTTAGGTGAAACTATATTACGATTTTTTGCTGAAATAGTAACATTTTTTTCACCAAATATCACTTGAACACCACATTGTTCTAATAAGTTAGCCAACCCTCGTATATGCTCAGGGACTACATTTGTAAGTGTGATCTCACTACGCGTTATAGCTCCTGCTAACATATAAGTTCCTGCAACAATTCTATCAGGGATAATACGGTAGTCAGTTCCTTGCATACTCTGTTTACCTTCTATTGTTATCTTTTCAGTTCCTGCTCCTTTGACATTTCCTCCCAATGCATTTATAAAGTTTGCTAGATCTTGTATTTCTGGTTCTTTTGCTGGATTATATATCTCAGTTGTTCCTTTTGCTTGAGCTGCAGCCATCATAACATTCTCAGTTGCTCCTACACTAGGGTAATCTAACTCTATTTTTGCACCTTTCAATCCATGTTTTGGAGCTTTAATTAAAATTTCATCATTTTTTTCAAAAATCTCACAGCCCAATTTTTTAAAGCCTTTTAAATGAAGATCAATAGGACGGTTTCCTATAGCACATCCACCAGGTGGAGAAACCTTCACCCAGCCAATTTTATTTATAATCGAACCACAGATTACAATACTAGATCTCATCTCTTGCATTAATTTTTTTGGTATTGTTCCTGAATTAAGATGGACTGTATTAATTTGCATACCTTCAGAAGATCTGATCACAGTACCACCTAGCTCTGTAATTATCTTAACCATCGCACGTACATCACGTAAGTTAGGTACATCTCTGATTACAACTTTTTCTTCTGCTAATATAGAAGCAGCTAATAAGGGGAGTGCTGAATTCTTTGCTCCATGGATTCTTACTTTTCCATTTAACTGATCCCAGCCGGATATTACAAATTTATCCATAGTTTGCACCCCCAATCTCTCCCAATACTTTTACTTCTAACTTTAGCTCTACACCAAATTTTTCTTTCACTTGAGTTTGAGCTATATTAATTAAATCTAATACATCTTGCGCCTTAGCATCATCTCTATTAACAATAAAATTGGCATGTTTTGTAGAAATTTGTGCCCCACCTATCTTGTATCCTTTTAAGCCGCATAGATCCACCAGTTCACCAGCTGTATAACCTGGAGGGTTTACAAAAACACTTCCAGCGCTTGGTTCATGAGGTTGCTTTTGTTTACGCAGCTGAATTAATTTTTTTAATTTCTCTTTAGAAGTATTATTAAAATCAGAAGATAAAGATAGGTTTACAGATGTGACCACTACCCTTTGTGTAATCAGATCTGAATATCGATAACCAAATTTTAACTGACTTTTAGAGTAACGGATTTTATCTCCGTTAGTTTTATAACCATCAACGCTTCTTAATAAATTACAAAAATCATTTGAAAAAGCTCCTGCATTAGATCGAGCTATACCTCCAATACTTCCAGGTATCATTGCTGCCCACTCTAGTCCAGAATATCCTTTATTTGTCAAGCGATTAGCGACTTGTGGTAATAAACTTGCTGCTCCTAATTTGAATTCTGTTTGGCGTATAGGTTGAATATAATCAAAATTATCCCCTAATTTTAAAACTACACCACGAAAGCCTTCATCAGCTACTAAAAGGTTTGAGCCATTACCTAGCAAAAACCACGGGATATCATTTGAATAGCAAACTGTCAAACATGTTTTCAAATCTTGTTCTGATTTTAGTTCAATAAATAGGTCACACGGACCACCAATTTTAAAAGAAGTTAAGTTTTTCAAAGGTACATTTTTATACCATGGGCTAGATATTTTCGATATTAATTTAGCATATCCATCATTCATTCTAGGTCCGCTCCTTTAACTATATTGTGGCCACAATCTTAATATATGATATGCGATAAACATTTCATATGTCACTTAATAGCTTGTCCGTAATTTGTATGAAGAAGAATTATTTATCCTATAAAAGAACTTAGAACATCACAAACATTACTAGCAGCTTTGGGATATCCTAATTCAAAGTTTAGTTTTTTCATTTCATTTAATTTTTCCTCATCTAGAATAATTTCATTCAATACTTCTGTTACCTTTTCCTTAGTCAAGTTATTTTCTTCTATTAATTTAGCTGCTCCTCTCTGCGCCAATATACTGGCATTTACCATTTGATGATTATTGGTAACATTAGGAGAAGGGATCAATATTGATGGTTTTCCTGCTGCAGTCAGTTCAGCAAGAGTAGTTGCGCCTGCACGGCTAACAACTAAATCAGCACTCGCTAAGGCATCAGGCATATTTTTTAAGTATGGATAAAATTTTAAATTATCAACACTAGTATAATCGATATTATTTTCTATCTCACTTTTGATATCATCATAATACTCATTTCCAGTCACATAGATAATTTGGATTTTATTTGAACTAGTTAATATTTCAGGAATAGCTTGTGACATAATCTTATTAATTACCTGTGCTCCTCTACTACCACTTACAATTAATATAGTTTTTTTATTAGCCGATAAATCAAAAGACTTCAGGGCTTCATCTTGAGATTTTTGGTTCAACTCTTCTGCTCTTGGATTTCCGGTTACAATAATATTCTTGGCTTTTTTGAAATATTTTTTTGATTCCGGAAAGCTCACACATGTATAGTCTACCATTCTCGATAAATATTTATTAGTTATACCCGGAATTGCATTTTGTTCATGAATAACAGTAGGAATTCGAAACTTCTTAGCTGCTAGTAATACAGGTCCACATACATATCCCCCAGTGCCTAGAACAACGTCTGGGGTGAACTCTTTTATAATTCTTTTTGATTGGTTAATTCCTTTCATTAGATCACGACTAAAATATAATAAATCTTTATTTAATTTACGTGGTAAACCTCTTGCATTGATTGTAGTAAAATCTAATCCTTTTTCCGGAACAATTTTTTGTTCCATCCCCGTAGATGTCCCCACATACAAAGTTTCAGCTTTAGGATATTTTTTATTTAATATATTTATCACGGCAAGGGCAGGGTAAATGTGCCCCCCTGTACCCCCACCTGTTACTAACACTTTCATAAGGTTCCTCCTTACTATGTTAAGGATGATTATACTTTGAAACATTGAGTAAAATTCCAATAGCACTCAATGTAAAAAATAGTGAAGATCCTCCAGCACTAATTAAGGGTAAATTAATACCAGTAACTGGCATAGAAGCTGTTACCACAGCAATGTTCATAAATGCTTGCAAACCAATCAGAGAAGTGATACCAGTGGCTAATAAAGAACCAAACATATCTGATGATTGCATTGCGATTTTAATTCCTCTCCAAATAAAAATAAAAAACAATATTACAACTAAACTTGCACCAATAAAACCTAATTCTTCACCTATAACAGCAAAAATAAAGTCATTATGTGGTTCAGGTAAATAAAAAAACTTTTGTCGACTCCTTCCCAAACCAGTACCGATTAATCCACCTGGCCCAAGTGCATATAAAGATTGGATAATTTGATAACCACTTTCTAATTGATCTTCCCACGGGTCAAGAAAAGATAAAAGTCTCTTACGCCTATAATCTTCCCTGAAAACCAGACTTATACCAGCAGGGATCATAATACAAGATAAAGCAAATATATGAGAATACTTCATACCAGCGACATAAATCACAAGCATCACACTGCCTGCAATAGCAATAGCTGTACCCATATCTGGTTGCATAAGTATAAAAAGACAACTAGCTCCTAATGCTCCTAAAGCAATAGATAAACTTTTGAAATTTTTAGCTGAATGATTTTTTCTGGTCAATAATGTTGCCACAAATATAATCAAGGCTATTTTGGTAAATTCTGAAGGTTGTATTGTTACTCCCATAATACCTATCCAGCGCTCTGCTCCATATACTCTTACACCTAAACCGGGTATAAAAACAGCTGCTAACAAGATCAAATTCATGATCATGATTGGCATCGACAAAAGCTTCCATTTCCAATAACTTATTCTACTAGTCATATACAGTCCAATTAATCCTAAAACAGCCCAAAATGCTTGACGTTTTAGAAAATAATAAGTATCACCGCGTTGAACTTGTGATACTATTGCACTAGAACTAAATACCATAATTAACCCTATGCCTAGTAAAATCATTGTAACTATGAGCAAAGCAAAGTCGGGAGTTGACTGGTTTTTTTGCAAATCATTCACCCCCGAATGAAAGTACCAAATTTTTAAAGTGCTCTCCACGTTTTTCATAACTGTCGTACATATCCCAACTTGCACAAGCTGGGGATAATAATACAACATCACCAGCCGAAGAGGAATTATAACTAACCTCAACTGCCTCTTCCATATTATCAACATGAATATATGAATTAAATCCTTCTTTCTCTAAAACTTCAGAAATTCTAGAACTAGTTTCTCCTAAAAGTATCACATATTTAACATTGTTTATTTTTATTTCTTTAGCAAAATCTCTAAAATCTGCTCCTTTATCTTTTCCACCTGCTATTAGTATTATTGGAGATCTAAACGCATTAATTGCTCTCAAAGAAGCTTCTACATTTGTTCCTTTAGAATCGTTGATGTATTTTACTTCACTTATTTCACTAACTAACTCTAGTCGATGAGAAACTCCTAAAAACGATGATAAGGTATTCCTTAATGAATACGTGTTAACTTCTAACGTTAATGAAATAGCAGTTGCTGCCAAGACATTTTCTAAATTATGTTCCCCTGGTAAAGTAATCTCATTAATTGGCATAATTGAAATTAATTCACCACCATTTTTATACATTAGTTGATTATCCCATGTGTAGGTTCCTACATTTATATCCTTATTTTTAGAAAACGATATAGCTCTAGCCTTTGTTGTACTATCTACACTTTGAATCACTTTATCATCCTTATTTACTACTAAAAAATCGTTTTGATCTTGGTTAATAAAAATTTTCTTTTTCGATTCTAAATATTTTTCAAAACTTCCATGCCAATCTAAATGATCTGGGGTGATATTTAATATAGCTGACACTTTTGGTTTAAACTTATCTAAATTTTCAAGTTGAAAACTAGAAACTTCTAATACAAAATAATCGTCATTTGTAGCAAAAGGAACTACTTTTGTTAATGGTACACCAACATTTCCTGCAACATGTACTCGTTTATTATCACTTCTTAAAATTTCCCCAACAAGTTCAGTAGTAGTTGTTTTACCATTAGTCCCAGTAATTGCTATGATTCTATCTTCTGGTCTCTTGAGTTTTTTCTTCAATAATTGATAACCTAATTCTAGCTCATCATATACAACTTTTCCTTGATTCATTGCAGCAGTTATAACTACATTATCCATAAATACACCTGGACTCTTGATAATTACATCAAATTTATCAATATTCACTGAAGCTTCAGATTCAGTCATAAATTTAACTTTTTCTTCATTAAGTAATTTCTGTACATTTTCATTGAAATCTTCTATGGTTTTCTTGTCTGTTACTGAAACATTACATGCATAATTTTTAGTTAAGACTTCAACAGCCGCTAATCCACTTTTACCTAATCCTACTATTAAAAAAGATGAATTCAAATCCATTAATATCTCTCCTAGAAACACTTTTTAATTCAATCTAAATATAAATATTTGTTACTGATAAAACACCTAAAGCTGCAGTAAATAAAGCTAATAACCAAAAAACTATAACAACCTTCCATTCACTCCATCCTTTTAATTCAAAGTGATGATGTAATGGGCTCATTAAAAATATACGTTTTCCCCATGTTTGAAATACTATTACTTGTAAAATAACACTTAAAGTTTCTATAACTAATACAAATCCGATAATTATTAATGCTAATTCTGCTTTAGTAAGGATAGCCATAGAAGCTAACGCACTTCCTAAAGCAAGACTACCCACATCACCCATAAAGATCTTAGCTGGATGTAGATTAAATATTAAAAATCCTGCACAAGCACCTATTAATGAGCTACCAAATAGAGCTACTCCTGTCATTTCACTCATATGTGCTAAAATCACATAAGCAGTAAAGCATATGACTACTACACCAGTTGCTAATCCATCCAATCCGTCTGTCATATTAACTGCATTAGAAGTTCCGAGTATTATAAAAATCAAAAAGAAATAATATCCCATTCCTAAATCAAACTGAAAATCTGTAAAAGGAATTATTAATTCAGTAGAATGATTAGTAACAAATAAGTACCAACCAAAAATTGCCACAACAATTAACTGACCTATGATTTTTTGTTTTGCTCTTAAACCTAAACTTCTTTTCTTTGCAATCTTTAAAAAATCATCTAAAAAACCTATTATACCAGTGGCAAGTGTTACAAATAATAATATTAAAACATCTGTTTCTAAAACCCTAAAAATTATTAGAGTAGTTAAACTAGAAATAAGAAATATAAGTCCACCCATCGTCGGTGTTCCTGATTTTTCCAAGTGACTTTGTGGGCCTTCTCCCCTGATCTGTTGTCCAAACTTAAATCTTCTTAGTATTGGTATAAATACTGGAGACAAAATTAAACTAATTAAAAAACTGACAAGTATTAATGTGTAAATATTTTCCATTATATCTTCCTCCTAAATTTCCTGCAGTGCATACACTATTTTTTCCATAGCCATTCCTCTCGATCCTTTTACTAGAATGGCATCACCAGATGATATTATTTCTTCTAATAAATCTACTGCTTGGTTATTATCTTTAACATGATAAATTTGAGTTTTTTGTGGTTTTAAATCTTTCGCTTTATTATAAGTTTCCTCAGTGAGCTTACCCACTGTTATTAAACAATCTATTTCTCTCTGGATCACTTCATCACCAATTTCCATATGAGCTTTCACAGTATATTCTCCAAGCTCATACATATCACCTAAAATTGCTATTTTACGTTTTGCTGATAAGTTTTCAAGTATCTCAAGAGCAGCAATTGTTGATTGTACATTTGCATTATAAGCATCATTTATAATAGTCAGACCTTTATGATGCTGAACTTGTGTACGCATACTAGTTATAGAGAAATCCTCTAATCCTTTGATCGCAGCATTAATTGTCAAACCAAAAATTTTCCCTACAGCTATTGCAGCCAAAGAATTACTAACATTATGTTTACCAAGTAGAGGTAATTGTAGTTTATAGACCTCGCCCTGATACTTAACTTCTGCAGTGGTTTCTTGATCAGTAATTCCAATATTACTAGCTATTAAATCCCCTCCTGTTAGGCCATAAAACAACACTTCTCCTGGGGCTTTTTTGTTCATATTTTTTACTCGCCAGTCATCATGATTTAATACTGCGGTTCCTCCGGGCAAGAGTCCTTCTAACAATTCACTTTTAGCAGATGCTATATTATCTAGTGAACCTAGTTTTTCTATATGAGATTCAGCCACATTTGTGATAACTGCTACATTAGGCCTTGCTATCTCGCAAAGTCTTGATATTTCTCCTTTGTCATTCATACCCATCTCTAGAACGGCTACTTGATGTTCTTTTTGGAGCTTTAATAGCATTAACGGTAAACCTATTTCGCTATTTAGATTACCTTCAGTTTTTAAAACTCGATATTTTGTACTCAAAACTTCATTAACCATATCTTTTGTCGTTGTTTTACCTACACTACCTGTAATACCTATAACAGATACTCCAAACTTTTGTCTATGTTTTTTTGCGATATTTTGCAATGATAAAAGCGTATCTTCAACTTCAATAATAAGTGGATCATTATATCTTTTATCAATATCAATTTCTTTACTAACCAAGCAACCGCTTGCCCCATTATTCAAAGCATCGTTTATGAATTTATGCCCATCCGTTTTTTCCCCTGGTAAACAGACAAATAAGTCTCCCTCTTCTACATATCTTGAATCTACCTTAAATCCTGTGACCGTTGTATCTGGATCACCGTTTATTATTTTTCCGTCACTATTCTTCGCTAGTTCATATCCTGTCCAAGCCATATTAATACCCCATTTTTTCTAAAATTCTCCTTGCTACTTTTCTATCGTCAAATTCTATCACATTATCATCAAATATTTGTTTTGTTTCATGTCCTTTTCCGGATATCAAAACAACATCATTTTCACCAGCCCAACTTAGCGCCCGTTCTATAGCATATTGCCTATTCAGCTCTATAACTACATTTCTATTATCAATCCCTTTAACTATATCCTTTGCAATATTTTCAGGTTTTTCAGATCGTGGATTATCATTTGTAATAAATATTTTATCACAATAGTTTGAAACTACAGTCCCCATTTCTTCACGCTTTTCTTTATCCCTTTCCCCACCACAACCAAAAACAACTGAGAGCCTACCTTCAACTAACTCCCGGATTGATTTTAAAACATTTTTAAGAGAATCAGGAGTATGTGCATAATCAACTAGTACGATAAAATTTTGCCCCATTTCTATCTTTTCGAATCTACCAGGAATACTTATAGGATGTCGTAATAATGTTTGAATTTTATTAACTGATACACCTTCAATTAATGCTACAGTAATAGCTGCTAATAAATTATAACAATTATATTTCCCAGGTAAAGTAGTTTTTATCGTAAAACTACCCCAAAAAGATTCTACACTCATAATAGTACCAAAAAGGTCACACTTTTCTATCTTACCTTGTACATCAGCCTGGTCTCCTAATCCGTATGTCACTGTTTGCACAGCAACTTGCTTTTCAATAAAAGAAGAATACGGATCATCTTTATTAATCACAGCTACTTTAGGATATTTATTGTGCTCAGGTAATAGACCAAGATAAGAAAATAATTTACCCTTTGTATTTCTATATGACTCCATGTTTTTATGATAATCTAGATGATCCTGAGTCAAGTTTGTAAAAATTGCAATATCTAATTTAGTACCTACTACCCTCATTTGATCTATTGCATGTGAGCTCACCTCGATAGTAGCATGAGACACTCCATCTTCTTTAGATCTATATAATAATTCTTGTAAGTCTAATGATTCAGGAGTAGTTGTTTGGTGGGATTCAGTCTTTTTACCCACCTTATTATAAACAGTTCCTGAAAGAGCTGTTTTGGTATCTAATCCTAAACTCAACAAAGAATCAATCAAAATAGTGGTAGTTGTCTTACCATTTGTTCCTGTAACAGCTACCACACGTATCTTATCACTAGGATATCTATAAAAAACAGATGAAATAATTGCTAATGCCTTTCTAGTATCAGACACTGGAATAATTGGTATATTATTTTTTGAGTCAGAGCATAAGTTAAATCTGTTTTTGTCAACAATAATACAACTTGCTCCTTTTTCTATAGCATCTTGGATATAATTATGTCCGTCATCAGTCACTCCTTTGATACAAACAAAAATTTCTCCCTTTTTTATATCTCTTGAGTCATAAGATATTCCTAACACATTACTATCTCTAGTTATAGTCCTTTTGTCAGTTATTAGAGGAGAAATGATCTCAGAAAGTAAAATAATACTCCCCTCCCTTTATTGATCATGGACTAACTATTATTATTAACAATTCAAAACTAATTTTATTCGTTTAGATAGTCTTCCATCTCTGGTACTTCTTCAGCATCGTTTAGCTCTTGATTTTGGTCAGGTTCTGTAGGCTCTCTAAATTCAACTTTTATTTCAGTCCCTTTTCTCACTTGTTCTCCAGGCTCGACCTCTTGTGATTCTACAATACCGCTTCCTTTCGCGTCCATATCTAACCCTATCATTTCTAAAATTTCAGTAGCCTTTCTCAAGGTTCTACCTTTTAAGTTAGGTACTGTTACGTACTCGCTCTCTTCTTCTCCTTCTGTAGCCCCTAAATATAACATAATTGAAGATTGTACCGAAACTTGTTCTCCGGGTTCAGGAATTTGATCTGTTATAATTTCACCATCACCAACAATATCTACAATCAGTCCTTTTTGATCAAGTTGTTCTTCTGCTTCATCAAAAGTTAGATTTAGTAGATTAGGAACTTCAACATATTCTTGTTCTTCTTTTTCATCGTAACTAGAAGGTACATCTAAATGCTTTAAAATATCTTCCATCATATTTTTAAATATAGGTGCGGCTATCTGACCTCCCCATGCAGGGCCCTTTGTTGGAGTGTCTACAGCAACGTATATTAAAACTTCAGGATCTTCTGCTGGTGCAAATCCTACAAAAGCTACTATTAATTCACCCGGTATATACCCTCCATCAGGACCAACTTTTTCTGCTGTCCCAGTCTTTCCAGCAACATTATAACCATCAATATCTGCATTAGTTCCACTTCCTTCTTCAACTACACCTTGCATTATATTTCTTACTTCTTTAGAAGTTTCTTCAGATATCACTCTACGAATCTGTTGAGGCTCTTGTTCTATAACCTTATCATTTTCATCAATAAAATTCTTTGCTACTCTAGGTTCATATAGTTCTCCACCATTTGCAATTGCACTCACAGCTATAACCTGTTGTATTGGTGTTACAGAAACACCTTGCCCGAAAGAAGAAGTGGCAAGTTCTACTGGACCAACATTATCTAAATTAAATAATAGTCCTACAGTTTCTCCTGGTAAATCAATTCCAGTTTTTGAACCAAAACCAAATCCAGAAATATAGTTAAATAATTTTTCTTTTCCTAATCTTTGCCCTAAAGTTACAAAACCAGGGTTACACGAGCCGTAGACCACTTCTAAAAAGTCAATAGCACCATGCCCATTTCGAGTCCAGCAACCTATTTCAACTCCAGCAACATCAATATGACCAGGACAGAATAAATCTTCATCAGGATTATATATGCCTTCTTCTATGCTTGCAGCAAGAGTTACTAGTTTAAAAGTAGAACCAGGTTCAAAAGTGTTATTAATTGGTGAAATTCTTCTTTGCTGTTCATCAAATTCATCATATTCTCCTGGGTAATAATCTGGTTTGCTACTCATCCCTAAAATTTCTCCTGTATCAGGTTCCATAGCAACAGCCATAGCCCCTTCAGGTTTATATTCTACCATAGCTCTCTCAAGTTCTCTTTCCATTATATATTGGATCGAATTATCTATAGTAGTTTGTAGTGTCATGCCATCCTTTGGTGGAATATATTGCTGAACACCATGAGGTAGTTGTTGCTGTCTCCCATCTGTCTGAAAGACCATTCTACCATCTCTTCCTTGTAGTTCATCATCATAATAATACTCTAAACCAGCCCAACCTTGATCTACTCCGACAAAACCAAGTAATTGTGAAGCAAGTCTTCCATGAGGGTAGTACCTTTGAGTATCACTAGTAAGTTTTAGACCTGGATTTCCTAAAGCTCTTATTTTTTTAGCTTTATCCTGACTAAGAACTCTTTGGATAATTTCTTGAGAAGAATCCGCTGTCAGCTTATCATATATTTCATCTTCTTCCTTTTCTAATATAGAAGATAATCTCACCGATAGCTGTTCGGGATCATTAATTTGTGGAGGCAGAGCGATTAAAGTTTCAGCAGTTAAGCTACTAACCATTAGTTCTCCATTTCTATCAACTATATCACCCCTCGGAGAACTTGCTGGAATGCTCGTATTCCATTGTTCCCAAGCTTTTTCTTGAAACTCTTCACCTTTAACTAATTGTATCCAACCTAACCTTCCAATTAATGAAATGGTAATTACAAAAAGTGCTATAAATAATAGTACTAACCTACGTTTCGTTTGCAAAAGATGTTGCTTTCGCTTATCCAAAAATGACCCCTCCTAATTAACCTGGGAAGGTTTTTTCATGTTCAATTCTTCTCTAGCATACCTTTCAATACGCTCATAAGATTGCTTTTCCGTAATTTTCATTTCAAGATGTGCTTTTTGATTCTCTATTTGTTCTAGTTCTCTTTCTAACTGCGATATTTGATAATTTAATTGCGCGACAAGAGCAAAATGAGCAACTGTTAGAAGTGCTAACAATACACCACCGACACATATACCAACAGCTTTAGCTTTTGCGAGTTTAGGCACTGTTTTACTTCTACGACGTGTTTTCGTTTTGCGTACAGGATCACTCTGTTTATTTAGATTTTGCCTTCTTTTCGGAGCAGCTTCAGCTGTTAATTGATTTTTATACAATAATATTCACCCCTTTTACTAATTAGAACCAATTACTTCTATAGCTCGTAATTTTGCACTCCGTGCTCTAGGGTTTTCTTCAAGCTCAACTTCCGTAGGAAGTATCGGTTTTTTTGTCAACACTTCTACTTTCGCTTCTCCTTTGCATTGACATATTGGTAACTCAGTAGGACAAATACATGAACGCGCTGCATCCTTAAACTTGTGTTTAACTATACGATCTTCTAAAGAGTGAAAGGTGATTACTACAAACCGTCCTCCGGGTTTTAGTATGTCTAATCCGCTATCTATAGCATTTTCTAAGCTTTCAAGCTCTCGATTAACATAGATACGTAAAGCTTGAAAAGTACGTTTAGCTGGATGTGGTCCATCAACACGAGCCTTTTTTGGAATGGCAGCTTTTATAATACTAACTAACTGGCCAGTTGTTTTTATCACTTTTTCATCTCTCTCTTTGACAATAAAATCCGCAATACGAGCAGCCCATTTTTCTTCGCCATATTTTTTTATCACTTCTGTTAACTCCTGTTTATCTAGATTGTTAATAACGTATTGAGCATTATGCTGTTGTTTTTTATCCATACGCATATCTAAAGGCGCGTCTTTTTGATATGTAAATCCTCTTTTGGCATTATCTAACTGAAAACTTGAAACACCAAGATCTAAAAGAATACCATCTACTTTTTTAACTCCTGCCTTATCGCAAACTTTATTTAGATTCTGAAAGTTTTCTTGAACTATTGAAACATTATCTTGATATTTTTTTAATCTTTCTTTACCTACTTCAATAGCATCTGGGTCTTGATCGACCGCTATCAATTTACCACTAGGCTGTAATCTTTTAACTATTTCACTAGAGTGCCCTGCACCTCCCATAGTTCCGTCAACTATTGTTTTGGCAGGAGATGGGTTTAACAATCTAATTGTTTGGTCAGACATCACTGATTTATGATTAAATTCCATATTTACCACCCTTATATCTCAAAATCTACTATTTCTTCAGAAATCTGTTCCAACGAATCTTCAGCTTTTTGCTGATAGCTTTCCCAAATCTCTTGACTCCAAATTTCCACTCTATTTGAGACACCTATAACTACAGCATCTTTTTCTAACTTAGCATATTTTATTAAATTAGAAGGGAGATTTATTCGACCTTGTTTATCAAATTCACATTCAGCAGCTCCTGATAAGAAAAAACGACTAAAAGCTCTAGCATCAGCTTTTGTTAAGGGGAGATTACGTATTTTTTCCTCGAGCTTTTTCCACTCATCAATAGGATATACAAAAATACAATTATCCAATCCTCGAGTGGCTACAAATTTTTCTCCTAATCCATCTCGAAATTTAGCTGGAATAATTATTCTTCCTTTGGCATCTAATGTGTGGCTATACTCCCCTAAAAACATACGATCCACCACTTTCATAGAATTATGAACCACTTTTCACCACTATTCCCCACTTATTTTTTTCGCGTTTATTTTTGATAATCCTGCTTTTCTTATAAAAAAAATAAAAAAAAGCGAGGTAAAAACTTCGCTTCAGATTGTACTCGAGTAGGAGGTAAATAATTAATTTATCTACCGACCTCTCACACCACCAAGCGCCAGATTGTCTAACAATTAAGCAGAAAAAATTTCAAAAAAGATGGTATCAGCCATCGCTTTCGAATTTATTATAGTAAAAGAGTTAATGGCGATGGCATTTATTGAAAGTGCAAATAGAAATCAA